>JAFVMP010000240.1 GCA_017506845.1 Campylobacter sp. | reverse complement strand
CCAGCTAGATTAAAAGATAGTATAATTTTTAGTCTAGATATATTTGCTATTTTAGCTGGTGCAAAGTATAGAGGTGAGTTTGAAGAGAGATTAAAAGAGATAATAAACCGCCTAAAAGAGAATAAAAATCATATAATATTCATAGATGAAATTCACACTATATTAAATACTGGCAACAACGATAACGGCCAAGACGCAGCCAATATCTTAAAACCACATTTAGCAAATGGCGATATAAGATGTATAGGTGCTACTACATATAGTGAGTTTAGAAATTTTAATAAAGATAGAGCTTTGCTTCGCCGTTTTAACAAAATTGATGTAGCAGAACCTAGCAAAGAAGAGAGTTTAGAAATTTTAAAAGGCCTAAGGGCTACTTATGAAAAATTTCATAATGTTAAATATAGCGATGAAGTTTTAAATCAAAGCATAGAGATGGCTAAGAGATATCTAAGTGATAAATTTCTCCCTGATAGTGCTATAGATATAATCGATGAAGCTGGCGCAGCTACCAATATAGAACACAAAAAAAGTGTAACAAAAACCAAAATTAATGAAATAGTCTCTAAAATGGCCAATATTTCAAACATACAAACGAGCTCTGATAATACTCAAATTTTAAAAAATCTAAGCTCTATACTAAGCTCCAAAATTTACGGACAAGATCTTGCAATAAAGAGCTTAAATGATGCTCTTATCACATCGTATGCTGGATTAAATGATGAGAATAGACCAATTGGCGTATTTTTATTTACCGGAAGTAGCGGAGTTGGAAAAACAGAACTAGCCAAAGAGCTAGCAAATGCCTTAAATATTCATTTTGAGAGATTTGATATGAGTGAATATATGGAGAAACACGCCGTAGCTAAACTAATTGGCGCACCTCCTGGATATATCGGATTTGAAAATGGTGGAATGCTTACAAATATGGTGAAAAAACACCCATATAGTGTTATACTTTTTGATGAGATAGAAAAGGCTCACCCTGAACTTTTAAATATATTTTTACAGATTTTTGATAGTGCTACACTAAGCGATGCTAGTGGAAATAAGAGTGATTTTAAAAATACTATTATAATTATGAGTTCAAATTTAGGCACTAAAGAAGCGCCAATTATGGGCTTTAATAAAAATGATAGCGATAAAACAGATAGAGCTGTTAAAGGATTTTTTGCTGCAGAGTTTAGAAACAGAATTGATAAAATAATAAACTTCAACTCTTTAAGCCATGATGTTCTTGAAAAGATCGTTCAAAAAGAGATAAAAGCCTTAGAAATATCAGCAAAAAAAGTTAAGATTACTCTAAGTAAAAAAGCAGTTGATGAGCTAATTAAACAAGGATATAGCAATGAATTTGGCGCTAGAAATTTGAAAAGAACTATCAAAGATAATATAAATTTAAAACTCTCAAAAGAATTGCTTTTTGGTGCTTTAAAAAATGGTGGAACTGCTAATATTGATTTTAATGGCAGTGAGTTTGAGTTTAAATTTATCCCAGCAAAATAGCTAATGAACTCTATTTTTCCAAACCCTATTACTGCACCAAAAGATGAGCCGCTAGCATATGGTGGCGACCTAAGTAGTGAAATTTTGCTTGATGCGTATATGCATGGTATTTTTCCTTGGCCGTGTGATGGGGTGATATTTTGGCATAGTCCAGATCCAAGAGCTATATTTTATCCACAAAATATTAAAATTCAAAAGAGTTTAAGGCCATTTTTAAGGGATTATAGAGTTAAATTTGACTATAATTTTGCAAATTTTATCAATTTTTGCAAAACACAAAGAGAGATCAAAGAGCCAACTTGGATAGATCAAAATGTTGTAGATAGCTATATTAAGATGCACGAATTAGGCTATGCACACAGCGTGGAAGTCTATTTAGGAGATGAGCTTATTGGTGGGCTTTATGGGCTGATTTTTGGTAAGATTTTTTGTGGTGAAAGTATGATTAGTAAAGGTAAAAATGCCTCTAAAGTCGCCCTAATCACACTAGCTAAGGCATTAGCAAAATATGATTTTATCATAGATGCACAAGTAATGAATCCTCATCTTAAATTTATGGGAGCTCAGGATTTAGCTAGGGATGAATTTTTGACTCTGCTTAAAATAAAATCAAATCAATCAAGCGGATTTGAAAATTTTAAAGATTTAGAGTTAAATTTGGAATAAATATTGCTTATGTATTGCAATAAATTTAAAAAGGATATATGATGTACGCAGGTTTTAGTACTAGCAAATCAAAACAATTAGTAGATTCGGCTCTTGGTAGTAGGGTTGTTAGAAACCAATTAATAGCTAGCAATATTGCAAATATCGATACTCCTTTTTATAAAGCTAAAGATATCGATTTTGAAACCGCTTTAATAGAAAAAAAAAGAGAGGTATATAAACTAGGTGCTAGTGAGCCAAAATTAGAACTAGCTAGAACAAATGATAAACATTTTGCCGCAATCGATTTTCCATCGGTTAAGATTCCAACTATATATCTACGTGATGGTCATATGGCTAGAAATGATGCTAATACTGTCGATCTAGATATCGAAACTAGCGAAATGAGTAAAAATGTTTTAATGATTCAAGCACTAGATTCAGCTAGCAAAAAACATGGCGATATCTTTAAAAGCGTAATAGATGCAAGTGGAAAAATATAAAGGATAAATAATGGCATACTTAAGTGATTTTGATATTAGTGGATATGGACTTAGTGCGCAACGCTTTAGAATGAATGTAATTAGCTCAAATATTGCTAATGCAAATACTACCAGAACTGCTGAAGGCGGCCCATACCGCCGTAAAGAGGTTGTATTTAAGGCAATTGAATTTGATAAAGAGCTAAATAAGCAACTAAATGCTAAAAATGACTTTTTAGAAAATGAAAACCCGCTAGATGATCCAGATGCGCCAAGATTTCCAAAACCTGCGATCTCAACTGTGATAGTCGATAAAATCGTACGTGATGATAAAGATTTTAAAATGAAATTTGATCCAACTCACCCAGATGCAAATGAAAAAGGTTATGTAATGCTACCAAACATAAATCCAGTCATTGAGATGGCGGATTTAATCGAAGCTACAAGAGCCTATCAAGCTAATGTCTCAGCCTTCCAAAGCGCTAAGGCAATAGCAACAAGTGCTATTGATATGATGAAAGGATAATTGAATGAACATTAATAATATATCAAATTTAAATCCATTAGAGCAAAAAAGTAGTAAAAATGATAATTTACTAGACCAAAGTTTCTCTGATATTTTAACCAAAACTCTAGGCGAACTAAATGACGTTCAACAAAAAGCTGATAAAGCAGTAGCGGATCTAGCAACTGGAGAAGTAAAAGATCTACACCAAGCAGCAATTGCAATTGGCAAGGCTGAAACTAGTATGAAACTAATGCTAGAAGTTAGAAATAAAGCTATAAGCGCATATAAAGAGATAGCAAGAACACAGCTATAATGAGCCAAAATAGTAGCCAAAGCAAAGTATATGTAGTATTTTTGCTAATTGTTCTTGGTATCTTTATATTCTTAACAGTTATATTTTACCGATCTAGTATCGAGCGTCGCCTTCCAAAACTCCAAAGTAGCGACTATACCAGTGCTATGCGTGGCTCTATATTAAGCCAAGATGGTTTTAGCCTAGCAAGCAGTCAAAAACTCTTTAAAGCGATGGTAGATACTAGAAATATTGATCCAAATAAAAAAGAGTTATTTATCAAACTATATACTTTATATAGCGGTGATGACCCTAAAAGAATTAGAAAAATCCTAGCAAAAAAAGGCTTAGTAACTCTATCATATGAGATTGATGCCAAGGGTGCTGCATATCTAAAAGAGTTAGCTAGAAAGCTATATAGAAATAAAGTATTTATCGCCTATCAAGATCCAAAAACCGGTATAGTCTCTACTCAAGGAATGAGCATTATAGAAAGCGGTGAAAGACGAATATATATGGCAAGTGATGCTTTAACGCCAGCTATTGGCTACATTAAAAAGATTGAAATAGATGGTATTACAAAAGTTGAAGGAGTAAAAGGAATTGAAAAAGTATATGATAACTTGTTATCCTCTACTCAAGATGAGCTAACAAAAGGACCAAGAGATCTAGCAAATACAATAATTTTAAGTAAAGACGCTGAGCTATCTCGCCGTATTGATGGCTATAATGTCGTGCTAAATATTCCATTAAAACTACAAAAAACTCTAGAAAAAATGGCTTTAAGTAAGATGAATGATTTAATGGCTAAAGAGGTGGTAATCGGCATTATGGAGGCCAAAAGTGGTGCAGTAGTATCACTTGTTTCAACCTCTAGATATAATCCATCAAATATTACCAAAAAAGATTATCAAGCATTAAATTCAACAGCAAGCGAATACGCTTATGAGATGGGTTCAGTTATGAAACCATTTATCTTTGCCCTACTTCTTAAAGCTGGCAAAATCGATCCACTTGAGATAATAAATGTCTATGGTGGCAAATATAAACTAGGTAAACGAACAATCACTGATAGCCATAAAAATGATACTCTAAGCGCCCAAGATGTAATCGTAGAATCTTCCAATGTTGGTATGATTCAAATTGTAGATAGATTAAGCGAATTTGAACTTTATAATGGTCTTTTAGAATTTGGATTTTCTAAAAAGAGCGGAATCGATCTAAGCTATGAACAAGTTGGCAATATGCCATCAATCTCTAAACTAAAAAATAAGGTATATAAATCCACGCTAAGCTATGGTTATGGCGTCCAAGCTACATTTATACAGCTTCTAAGCGCCTATAATGCAATCACAAATGATGGTGTTATGGTTACACCACGCATAGCTAGTCATCTAGAAAAGGATTCTAAAACCTATAAATACAAAGAACAAGAGTTTACCCAAATTCTCTCAAAAGCTCAAGCTCAAAAGATGAAAGATATCCTAATCAAAGTTGTAGAAAGTCCTAATGGAACCGCTAGAAGAACACAAATCCCAGGCCTAATAATTGGCGGCAAAACTGGTACTGCCCATATCGCTACAAGTGGTGGTTATAGCGATAAGCGCTATAATGCAAATTTCTTTGGCTTTGTCCGTGATGCCAAAGGCAAGGAATATACAATTGGCGTTTTAGTACGTGAACCAATGAAGCCATATCCATACTACTATGCTTCATGGAGCGCATTGCCAATATTTCGCTCAACTATCGAGCTAATGGTAGAAAATGGCTACCTAACTCCAGCTAAACTAGACCCAAAAGCCATTAAAGCCATTAATGCTAAAGAGGGTAAGAATATAAATGTAATATTAGACTAAATTTAACGCAAATAAAATCTTTTTAAGTCTCTTTTGCATATAATTTAAGTTTTATTTTTTAGGTAGGATTATGAATTTAATAGACAAGTTAGAAAACAATCAAAGATTGGAATTTGATGATGCTATCAAGCTTTATGATTTAGATCTATTTACTCTAGGTAAATATGCCAATAAAATCAGAGAAGCTAAAAATGGTAAAAAGGTATATTTTAATATAAATCGCCATATAAATCCGACTAATTTATGTGCTGATGTGTGTAAATTCTGTGCCTTTTCATCTCATAGACAAAGTGCTGAGAAGAGTTATACAATGAGCTATGAGCAGATTATTGAAGCAGTAGATAAAAGCGTATTAAATGGCGCTAAAGAGATACATATAGTCTCTGCTCACAATCCAAATGTATCATGGCAATGGTATCTAGAGATATTTAAAATGATAAAAGATAAATATCCAAATTTACACATAAAAGCACTTACTGCAGCAGAGGTGGATTATCTACATAGAAAACATGGCTTAAGCTATGAAGAAGTGATAGAAAAAATGATAGAGTATGGTGTAGATAGTATGCCTGGTGGAGGAGCTGAAATATTTAATGAAGGCATTAGAGCTGAGATCTGCAAAGGCAAAGTAAGTAGTAATAACTGGCTTAAAATTCACTCTTTATGGCATCAAAAAGGTCGCCAAAGTAATGCTACAATGCTATTTGGCCATATAGAGAGCAAAGAGCATAGAATTGATCATATTCTTAGAATACGCTCACTTCAAGATAGCTCCTTAGCACTTAATAATGGTGGTGGATTTAATGCTTTTATCCCATTAGTTTATCAAAGAGATAATAATTATCTAAAAAACATACCATTTTTAGGCTCAGTTGAGATATTAAAGACAATGGCAATTAGCAGAATCTTGCTTGATAATATAAATCATATCAAGGCATACTGGGCTACTTCTACTTTAAATTTAGCTCTTGTAGCACAAGAATTTGGTGCTGATGATCTAGATGGAACGATAGAAAAAGAAAGTATTCAAAGCAGTGCTGGAGCAGCAAGTAAAAATGGTAAAAGTCAAAAAGAATTTATAGAGCTAATTCAAACAAGTGGATTTATACCAGTCCAAAGAGATAGCCTATATAATGAACTTATAATATACAATTAGGAAAGAAATATGGATATATTTAAACTCAAACAAAACAATACAACTGTAAAAACCGAGCTAAATGCAGCTCTTACTACATTTTTGGCTATGCTTTACATAGTTCCAGTTAATGCGCTTATCTTAAGCGATGCTGGCATGCCAAAGGATGCTTTATTGGTAGCAACTGCACTTATTACTATCATAGCAACTATATTTAATGGCTTATGGGCTAACACACCAGTAGCACTAAGTACTGGAATGGGATTAAATGCTTACTTTACATATAGCATGGTAATTGGTATGCAAATTCCATGGCAAACTGCACTTGGAGCGATATTTATAAGCTCAGCCATATTTACAATTTTAAGCTTTACAAACTTTCGCCTTTGGATTATCAAAAATATCCCACTAGATCTTAGATGTGCCATTAGTGCTGGTATTGGTGCATTTATATGTTTTATTGGTCTATCTCAAATGGGTTTAATAGTTGCTAGTCCAGCTACTAAAGTTGCTATTGGCAATATTAGCGATCCTAAAGTTTTAGTTGGTGTTATAGGGATTATATTTATGATACTATTTTGGACTTTAAAACTGCGTGGCGGATTTGTTTTAGCAATTGCTGTAACATCAATTGGAGCGTGGATATTTGGAATTTATGAAACACCAAAAGAGATAATCTCAATACCTGTTAGCATTGCTCCAATTTTTGGGGAGTTAGATATTCTCTCAGCTCTTAAAATTTCTTTACTTCCAGCAGTTTTAACACTATTTGTTACTCACCTATTTGATAGTATTGGCACCCTTACTGGAGTTGGAAATAGAGCCAATCTATTTACACACGCTGATGGTGAAAAAAAACTAGCCAAAAATTTAGAAAGTGATGCAATAGTTAGCATGGGTGGAGCCGTTATAGGTACAAGTACAATTACAGCATTTGCAGAGAGTGCAAGCGGTGTAGAAGCTGGTGGCAGAACAGGACTTACAGCTGTATTTATAGGAATGTTTTTTATATTTACCCTATTTTTCTTACCACTATTTGGCTCTATTCCAGCTAATGCCATCTATCCAGTGCTTGTAATGGTAGGTATTTTAATGTTTAGCGAACTTGGCAAAATCAACTACAAAGATCCAGCTATTTGCGTTTCAACATTTTTAACTGTGATATTAATGCCGCTTACATACTCTATTACAATAGGATTGAGTGTAGGATTTATATCATATTTTATTATTAAATTAGCACTAAGAAAATGGGAAGATCTAAATTTAGGCGTAATTACACTAGCTATTATTAGTCTATTTGCCTTTATTGCTAGTTCAGCACCTAATCTATTTAAATCAATAATTGGAGGCTAAAAAGATGACATATTATGATTTTAGCTCATTTGAACATGATGCCAAAATTTTAGCTAAAAGAGCTAGAGATGAATTTAACCCAGAGGCTATTTTAGGTATTGCTAGAGGAGGATTAACTTTAGCTCACTTTTTAGCAAATGCGCTTGATATTAGAGATTGCTTTAGTCTAAACTCTATACATTATGAAAATACTACAAAGCTAGATACTATCAAAATCTACAATATCCCGGATCTAAGCAAATTCAAAAGAGTATTAATTACAGATGATATTATCGATAGTGGCGAATCTATGGTAGCTATCAAAAAAGAGATCAATAGATTATATCCAAATTTAGAGATTGCCGTAGCTACTATATTTTATAAGCCAAAAGCTTTGATGTTACCTAATTTTACTATCAAAGAAGCTGATGATTGGATTGAGTTTTTTTGGGATTTAAGTTTAGAATAGATAATTATGCGAGCTGAGATTTTAATATACTATTTTTGCACAGGACTTACACTATGCATTCTTTATGCAACCCAGCCAATTGGTCCTATATTTGAAAGTGAACTTGGTATATCTAAAACTCAAGCTGCTCTATTTACTACTGCGATAATGACTCCACTAGCATTTGCTGGAATATTTTATGGTTATCTACTTGAAAAAATTGCTATTAAAAATATCTTAGTCGTAGCGTTTTTACTTCTTGGTATTAGCGAGATTATTTTTAGCTTTGTTAATTCATATTTTTTATTATTAAATATTAGAGGATTTCAAGGATTACTAATACCTGCTGTACTAACTGGAATAATGAGCTATATAAGCCAAATTTCATCAAAAGATAATGTAGCAAGTGCTATTGGTATATATATTGGAGTTACTATTATTGGTGGATTTATGGGACGAGCATTAAGTGGATTTTTTACAGATATATTTGGGTGGAGGCCGTTTTTCTTTATTATTGGCTGCGTTGCTATTTTTGCTTCAATTTTACTACTTAAATTTAGCCAAAATATTAAAGCTAGCTATCTAAAACCACGATTAATAGATATAATCCATACTCTAAAGCTTCGTCATAATCTTTATATATTTTTAATGATTTTTGGGATATTTTTTACATTTCAAGCGATGCTTAACTTTATCCCATTTGAACTAGCTAGAATTGATGAAAACTATAATTCATCAAAGGCTGGAATGCTATATATTGGCTATTTAATTGGTGTTTTAGTTGCATTTAATACTAAAAAAATTACAGCTCTATTTCGCAGTCCAATAACTGCTATAATAGCTGGCATCATAACCCTTATCATTGCTATTCAAATTTTTAGGATCGAGAGTTTTGGACTTATTTTTGTAGCAATGGTAGTCTTTTGCCTTGGAAATTTTATAGCTCACTCTATTGCTAGTGGATTTGTAAATAAGATGGCTACAACGCATAAAGGAATCTCAAATGGTCTTTATGTAAGCTTTTACTATTTTGGTGGTGCGCTTGGTAGCTTTATCCCTGGACTTATTTATATGCCTTTTGGTTGGAGTGCATTTTTGTGGTTTCTTAGCGTTATTAGCTTTATTTCATTAATTTTTATTTTGGTGATTCGTGATATCAAGGCTTAATCTATTTTGGCTTTTTATAGCTCTAGCTTTAAACTCGGCTCTTTTAATCTTTAGCATGAGCGGATTAAGCATTAGTTTTTATGAAGCACAAATTTATTATAGTAACTCAAATTTAGGTTTTATATTACGCTATATTAGCTCTATTTTTGGCGATAATGAGATAGTAATCCGTGGTCTATTTTTAACACTTCATATTGCAAATTCACTACTAATATACATCATTTCTCTAAGAATCCTAAAACGTCAAAGCGACTGCGTGATAGCTGCAATTTTATATATGTTTTTACCTGGCGTACTAGTTATCGCATTAATAATCAATCAAGCTAGTATTGCGATATTTATTACGCTTATTATAGTATTTTTACAGCAACGACAAATGTATATCTTAATAAGCTTAATACTGGCTTTGAGTCTATTTTTTAGCAAACCATTCATCGCACTTTATCTAGCTATTATGCTATTTGGACTTTTTAGCAGAGATAAAAAATTTGCCATAATTGGCGCATTTTTTTGCATAGCGTGGTACTATTTAAATGGTTTAGAATCTAGCGGAAAACCACGTGGATATTTCTTAGACTCAATAGCGGTATTTGCTGCAGTATTTTCACCATTGCTTTTTATATACTTTATATATACGATTTATAGGATTTGTATTAAAGAAATTAAGAGTTTTTTATGGTTTATTGGCTTAACTGCCCTTGGCGTATGCTTGCTTCTTTCTATGCGTCAACGTGTAGAATTAGAATTATTTTTACCATTTTGTGTGATTTTAGTACCAGCAATGGTAAGAACATTTTTTAATTCATATAGATCACGCTTACCACGCTTTAGAGTACTTTATAAGTTGATTTGTATTATTGTTTTAACTACATTAGCACTAAATAGTTTAGCTATTATTTTTCATCAATATTTATATATTTTTCTAGATAATCCTAAAAATCACTTTGCCTATAAATATGACATTGCAAAAGAGCTAGCAAAAGCTCTAAAAGATCGCCACATTACTGCTATTTCAACCAACCCAAATCTAGCTCTAAGGCTAAAATTTTATGGCATTCAAATGGGTGGTAGCTACTATTTAGATACTACTTATAAAAAATCATGCGAACAAATACAAATATATAAATTTAATAAATCCATAGCTAAATTTTATCTATGCAAAAAATAAAAGCTTTTAGCCTATTTGAATTGGTAATTGTAATGGTTGTGATTGGTGTTTTACTCTCAATCACAGCCATAAATTTCAAAAATGATGACCTAGCACGAGCGGCAAATCAAGTTGCTAGCCATATAAGATATACGCAGTTTTTAGCACTAACAGATGATAAATTTAACCCAAAAGATAAAAATTGGACTAAATCTAGATGGCAAATTTACTTCACTAAAACAGTTGCTGGTAAAAAAGTATTATATTATTCAATCTTTAGCGATAGTGGCGGATATAGCGGAAGTCCAGATGGAAAGGAAATTGCTAAAAATCCGCTAAATCCAGCTAAGGTTTTATCAGTCTCACACGCTGGAATCTCTACCATTAATCCAACTGATGAGCTAGATTTGATGAAAAAATTTAACCTAAATGATGTAGAGCTCTTAGGTGGCTGTTCTCAAAGTGGCTCAACTAGAATTAGCTTTGATAATCTTGGACGACCATTTAAAGGCAATCCAAAAAGTGCTAATAACTCCACGCATAATCTAATTACCTCTACATGCCAAATTCGCCTCACTCACCAAAATGGCAACTGTATATATATAAATCTTGAGCCAATCACTGGATTAATTAGCATTGATAAGCCACAAATCCAGTGTAAAAGCAATTAAAATAAATTTATATAAAACTT
>JAFVMP010000028.1 GCA_017506845.1 Campylobacter sp. | reverse complement strand
TAGTTTAATGCGACTCTCAATTAATTTTTGCACATCAAATTTACTAATACTATTTGGATTATTTTTTAAATTTAATGCTAAATCATTATAAATTCCACTTAAAGTCTTAGCTGCAATTTTTATATTATCTAGATATTTTGGTGGATTTTTATCAAACATTTCACTACTCATTAATATTACACTAAGTGGAGTATTAATCTCATGCGTTGTATCAGTAATAAAGTTATTAAGAGCTCTAATCTGTGCTAAAAGAGGTAAATATGCAAGCCTAACTAAAACAAATGCAATTATCCCAATAAATACAAAAACAACTCCAGCCACAAACCAAACACGCCAAAATAAATTATCAATATCATCTGCTATATCTTGATTTTTTAGCTCCACTATTAGCTCAATTTTACGCATTCTAGAGTGAATATTTTCTTTCATATATAATGCATCATTTGCTAGATAAAACTCTCCTTTAAATTTTGGCATATCAAAGCTTTTATATATATATCTATGTGTTTTGATGTTATATAGATTGATTTGATAAATACTTTTTAATTTCATAATATTATCTATATTATTATTTAATCGAAGTAGATATTCAAGCTCTTTAGAAAATCTCTCAAGATGAATTTTATGATGCTCCACAATCTTTGATTTAGCCTCTTTATAATACATTGTAGCAAAACCGATTAAAAAAAACATACTAGAAAGAGTATAGAGCAAAAATATAGGCAAAATATACTTTTTGCTATGCATATTCATACCCTAATTTTGGGTGCGATATTATTTTATCTTCGCCTATAATTTTACGCAAATTTCTTATATATACTCTTAGACTTAACTCACTTGGTATCTGGCCATAATCCCATAAATTCATATAAATTTCATCACGGCTTAAAATCTTGCCTCTATTTTTTAAAAATAGAGCTAGTAGATCACTCTCTTTTTTAGCTAGTTGAACTGGTACATTATCTTTAATTAACTTTTTTTGAATAATGTCAAATTTGATATTGTTAGATATTTGAATATAATTATCACTATTTAAATGGCTAAATTTACGCTTTAAAATATTATCAATTCTTAATAGCAACTCAGCTAACTCAAATGGCTTTTTAATATAATCATCACAACCACTCTTAAAGCCTTTGGCTAAATCACTAATATCATTTAATGAAGTAGTAAATATACAAGGAGTATCGACGCCAGACTCTCTTAAGCGACTAAGCAGCTCAAATCCATCTCCGCCAATAATCTTAACATCAAAGATAAATATATCAAATTTGCACTCATATGCTAAACTCAAAGCCTCATCATAGCTATCAATACCTACAACCTCATATCCGTTGCTAGCAAGATAGTCGCTGACCATCTCGCATAGCATCGGCTCATCTTCAACTAGAAGTATCTTACTACTCACAGCTTATCTCATTGGGCAGTCTGGATTATAGATACCATTTGGACAGTCTGGATTATAGATACCATTTGGGTAGTTTGGAGCAAATTTACCAGGGCGATCTGAGCGATTTTGCATATTTGCTCTTTTGTTATTTTTATACATATTCATAGAGCAAATTCCGGCAAAAAATTTATCATCTCTATCTAGTTTAGCCATATTTTGACGCATTTGATATCTAAATTCTTTATAGAATTCATCTTTTTGTTTAGGGTCTAAATTTTTAGTTGCTTGAGCTATTTTAGCATGAATATCATCACAACCTTTTTGAATTTTATAATACTCTTTACTAGCCTCTTTTTTAAACTCAAACATCTCTTTGCTTAATTTAGCTGCACTATCAGCACCAAATGCCACGCTACTGCTTACCATAGCTACTAGAGCTATACTTAATATCTTTTTCATTTTAGATCCTTTCTATTAAAATGTAGTGAAATTATATACAGCTATTGTTTAAAAAATGTGAATTTAAAAAAGAGAGTTGAATTTTTCTATAAAAACTAATGGATCTACTTGTATGTTTCTTATTATTACGCCAAAGTGTAGATGTGGGCCACTTACCCTACCAGTTGCACCACTAAGGCCTATTTGATCGCCTTTAGAGACTTTTTGACCTACTTTAACATCAATCCTATCTAAGTGATAATATTGAGTATAAATACCGCCACCATGATCAATTATAACGCTTTTTCCAGCATAATATCTATCTTTAGCAATCCTTACTATACCATCATTTGCAGCTATTACCTTTTGACCAATTGGAGCTCTATAATCTGTTCCACCATGATAGCTTTTAATACTATTATTAAAAACTCTAGCATTTCCATATTGACTAGTAATAAAACTACTCATCGGAGCTATAAACTTGCTATTAACTAGCAAATTTGGAGTAATACTCCTATAAACCTCTATAGCCTCATTTCTCTCTTTTTCTATGCGTTTCATAACACTTTTTGGTGGATTAGCCTTTGCTGGGGCAACCTTAATACTCTCTTTTTTATACTCTTTTTGCTCTACTTTTAAAACTTTTAGACTACTTTGTCCATTTAGGCTATTTGTGATATTTATATCATTTTTAGCATAGTAGCTCGCTGGGATTATGGCTATTTTTAAGCCATCTTTGCTAGGATGATTTAGCCATGATACTGATTTATTATCTACTTTTAAATCCCCAGCTTCAGATGATTTGATGCTTAAAATTTCTAAACCACCATTAAATATAGTTCCAGCCCAACTACATATGGCAAAAATTAAAAGAAAAAAGAAAACTCTCATCTATCAAACTGAATATAGAGATAAAAATCTTTTTCTACTAATTGGAGAGTAGCCATTTAGCTGTTCATAGGCCTCTTCAGTATCTCCATCAGTTAGTTCTTTAACCTTCTCAATTAACTCATAAAGTTCTTCATCATCTAAATTCTCAAACTCGCCACACTCTTCTAAAACCTCTTGAATCATTGCCTCTAACTCTAATTCATCAAAACTCACTATAATCTCCTTAAAAATTTTTTTCGCAATAATACCTAAAATTTCTTAATTTAACTTTGAAATTTATATTTAAATAATGCATTTTATGATAAAATTTAGAATAAATTTTTGGAGTTTGTATGAGAATTTTACATCTACTTTTGCCATGCTTATTATCGCTTGGTAGCTATGCACAAAAAAATAGTGAGCCTGCTGGACTAAATATACCTCTATCTACATATAGTATAGATGTTGATTTTATGGGAGCTGATGAGCATAATCAAAGAGATATTATGCTTGGATATAACGATATTTTACATAGTGTAAAAATAGATTCTAATAGCAATAATTTTAAATTAATTATGAGTGGAAAAAAAGAGATTAATAAAGTTAAATTTGATGAAATTTCAAGCAAAATAGCAAATTATCTCAAAAATCACAGAGGTCAAAATAAAATCGCGATCGAGTATCATCTAAATTCAAAAAGACTATTTAAAGGGTTATTTTAGTTAATAATAACTCATATCATTAAAAGTCTTATACTAATAAAATATCGCAACTACTTTGGTGCTCTTTTAGCGATATAATAAACTAAGTTTGAGGAGCGTCAAAGCAGATTGCGATAAATGCATTAAAATTCTTTAATTATATCTTGTTACTATAATCAAATTTAAAAATATCCATATATTAAAAAGTAGTCTTAAGATCTTTACTCTTAAGACTGATTATAAATAAATGCTATATTTATAAAGAGTAGTTAACTTACACAGTTATCTCTTTTATATCAGCTACTTTTAGAAATGCTTGATAAATTTGCCCAATTATAGAGATACGATTTGCTTTAATTTTCTCATCATCACTATTTATCATTACATTATCAAAGTAATTATCAATAGCTGGTTTTAGATTAAATAGAGCTTCAAGATATCTCTTAGTATCACTAATATCTAAATTTAAGCTATTAAATGCCGCATATAGCGCTCTTTCGCTATCATGCTCCATAAGTTTCTCATCAACAGCTAAAATTTGACTATCTTTTATAATATTAGCAAGACGCTTAAATGTAGAAAAATTCTCTTTAAATTCACTATTTTTAGTTATCTCATCTAGGGCAATTATAGCTGAGTTAAGTCTTTTAATATCACTTACACCGCTATTTAAACACGCTTTTATCACTGATGGATTAACATTATACATCGTATAAAGCCTATCGTATATAAAGCTCTCAAGTAAGCCAAGATTAAATGCTGTATAATTCTTAGCAATCAGTGATAAAATATTTTTAACATCAAACTCGATATTTAAATTTAACACAATCTTAATTATCCCAGCAGCTGCTCTACGCAATGCATATGGATCTTTATTGCCAGTTGGAATTTTATTTATACTAAACAGCCCCATAAGCGTATCAAGCTTAGCTGATAGTGCTACCATACTAGAAAAGTAGCTTTTTGGACACTCACTGCCCTCTTTATTTGGCAGATATTGTTCTTTTATAGCTTCAACTACAAAGTGATTTTCTTTTCTATATTGAGCATAATAGCTTCCCATAATACCTTGTAAATCAGTAAATTCATACACCATAGCAGTTGTAAGATCAGCCTTGCTAAGCATCACTGCACGGTCAAGTTCATCTATAAATTCACCGCCAAATTCATATTTTAACTCTTTTTCATAGATTTTAGCTAGCTCTCTAGCAATATCACGCTCTCTAATCTCTTTATCATACATTGAGCCAAGACCAGCTAAATATGTGATATTTTTTAGCTTAGCTGAGCTAAACTCACTAGCTAAATCGCTCTCCCAAAAAAACTTAGCATCGCTCAATCTAGCTCTTAATACCTTTTCATTACCTTTTATTATCAAATTTGAATCACTACTAATAGCATTACTAACTACTACAAAGTGGTTACTTAATTTGCCATTTTGGTCATATAATGGAAAGTAGCGTTGATTCTCTTTCATAGATGTTACAATAACCTCACTTGGCACCTCTAAAAATTCCTTCTCAAAGCTACCAATTAGAGCTGTAGGCATCTCAGTAATTGCTACAACTTCATCGAGTAAATCCTCATCTAGTTCAATTTTTAAACCGCTATTTTGCTCAATCATTTTAAATTCATCTAAGATTTTTTGACGTCTTTTACTAGCTTGCAAGATTATTCCATTATTCTCCAAAGCTGTAAAATACTCATCTATAGAGCCAAATTCAACCATATCATAGCCGTAATTTCTATGTGGATAAAACGCCATTTTGGATTTTACGCCATAAATTTCCATATCTACTAGCTCACTACCTAAAATAGCCACAACCGATCTAATTGGACGGATAAACTCATAACTAAATCCACCCCATCTCATTGATTTACCAAAGCTAAGCGATGAAATAAATTTTTCTACAATCACAGGAAGTAAATTCTTGCTAGAATCACCTTTAATTACGCTTTTATGATATAAAACCTCTTTACCATTTATATTTTCAAATTTTAGCTCATCTACACTTATGCCGCATTTTTTAGCAAAACCCATTGCTGCAGCTGACCACTGACCATCAGCGCTTAAAGCTACATGTTTTGGCGCTCCGATATTTTCTACTATCTTATCACCAGCAAATTCAGCCATATCTCCATGAAGAACAATCCTTCTAGGCGTATAATCTAGCTCAAAATTGCACTCTATACTATACTCATTTAATACAGTTTGAAATTTAGGCTCAATATTGCCAAGCTCTTTTAAAAACGGAATCGCTGGAAGTTCTTCCACACCAATCTCAATTAGCATTTTCATAATCTTTCTCCATTATCTTTTTTATCTTTTGCTTCTTTGGCTGCCTTTTTAGCTGCCATCATCTCATCTCTTAGCCTATGCTTTTCCATCATCTGGCGATTAAATCCAACCACAAGGACAAAAATAATAAATATAACGACAACCCAGCCCATAAAACCTAAAAATTCACTCAATAATTAACTCCTTTTGCCCTTTATAATTCCATACAATTGCCTTTTTAACGGTAATTTCACCATCTTTTAGCTCTTTTTTTGGTGAGTAAATTTTAAATTTCTCTCCAAAAATAGTAGCAAATCCATTTTTGATATTTAGCGTTATATCCCCTATTACATCTCCGCTTGTGGCACTGCTTAGTTCATTTAAGCTTAGTAGATAATCACTCTGATTACTAGCAAATTTAGTATCAACATTTATATATGATAGGCTTGTAACCTCTAAATTTCCCTTAAAATTCTCCACACGATTTACTACTGCCTCAACCCTAGTTCCTAGTGGCAATGATGGATTTTTCTCAAAAATATAAATCCCACGTCTACTCTCATCAGCTAAAATATAACCATTTTTATCACGATATAACACTATACCAACGATTTTAGCTCTTTCATTACTTATTTTTTTTATCTGATTTATTGATTTTTGAGCTATATTTTGAACTTGTGTTTGTGTAGTTAAAGTTGCATATAACGGAAAGTGATCAGAATAACTCTCATCCATAAAATTTGCTTTAAAAACACCAAAGCTTCCATCTTTATAGCGTAAATTTTTACCCATCAAATCTTTACTAAGTATTATATGATCGATTGCACTTTTGCCATTTTTATAACTACTTCTTTGGTGAGCTGGCATAAATTCCCATAAATTTGTCCATCCATCAAGTTCATTAAGTAAAAATTTATACCCATAATTACTATTTAAATCACCTAAAATTACACCATTTTTACTATTTTTTACTGCTTTTTTCATAGTATTTGCCGCAGCGATTCTATGTTTAAGAGGATTCTTAGCTGCTGGAAAATGAGCTATAAAAAACTCAATATTATTCCCTTCAAACTCAACCCTACTCATCAAAATTGGTCTAGTTTTTACATCTGGTACAACATAAATTTCACTATCGCTAATCCTATATCTACTAAGCAATCCAAGCCCTACAGGAGAGCCTTTTAATGTAGCAAATTTATAAAATTTATATCCACTTAAATTAGCTAACTCTTTAATCACATTTTCATTTTCGATCTCATTTAGTGCTACTACATCTGCGTTTAATTCCCGCAATACTCTAGAGATTTTTCGTAATTTTTGCTGATATTTAGCACTATTCCATCTATTTGATTTAAAATCGCTATATTCGCTTCCACTGATTTTATCATCAAAGAGATTTTCAACATTATAAGTAGCAATCTTTAATTCAGATGAAAATAGCAAACTAAATAAGAAAATAAGAGCTACTAAAACTCGCATACACTATCCCTAAAATCAAATTTATCTACATTTTGACGAATCGCTTCATATGTGATAATTCCTACGCTAGTGGCTAAATTTAAACTTCTTCCTTGATTTGTCATTGGTATCGTGATGCAATTATTTTTATTTAATTTCATAAGTTCAATTGGCAATCCACAATCCTCAGCACCAAATATAAGATAATCTCCAGGGGCAAATTTAGCATCAAAATATAATTTATTACACTTAGTAGTAGCAAAGAAAAATCTATCTTTAAATTTTAAATTTGCCTCTAAAAAATCCTCCAAACTCTCCCAAATTATAGGCTCCAAACTTGCCCAATAATCTAGTCCAGCTCGCCTTAAATGCTTATCATCTATCTCAAATCCCAGCGGCTTGATTAGATGAAGTTTTGCTCCAGAATTTACACACATTCTACCTATGCTACCTGTATTTGTATGAATTTTTGGATTTACAAGGACGATATTAAACATCTAAAATATCACCGTTTTATTATTATAAACAAAAACTCTCTCATCAAAAACAAGATCTAAAGCATTGCTAAGCACAACTTTTTCAACATTTCTACCAGCTTTTTGCATATCTTTCCAGCTCATTTCGTGATTTACTCTAATAACATCTTGAGTAATTATCGGTCCTTCATCTAAATCATCAGTTACAAAGTGCGCCGTAGCTCCAATAATCTTAACACCACGCTCGTAAGCTTGCTTATATGGATTTGCACCAATAAACGCCGGTAAAAATGAGTGATGAATATTTATAATCTTTTTAGGATAGGCTTTAACAAAATCTGGGCTTAAAATTCTCATATACTTTGCAAGCACCATATAATCAAATTTATATTTTGCCAGCTCAGCTAGAACTAATTTTTCATGCTCAGCCCTATCCATACCATCAGCACTAATGCAAGTAAATGGAATGTTAAATTTATCACTTAATGGGCGTAAAGTATCATGATTGGCTATAATAGCTAAAATATTTGCATTTAAATCTCCGCTACTATGTTTAATTAATAGATCACCAAGGCAGTGATTCTCTTTAGTAGCTAAAATTACTATATCTTTTTTCTTGATAGATTCAAAAAATATTACACTATCACTTGGCAAATACGCACTAAGTGTATTTTTAAACTCAATAGTATTAACTTCGCCTACCACAACAGCACGCATATAAAATCTACGATTTTCGTGATCAACAAATTCACTTGTGCTTACATAGTTTAATCCATGCTTAAAAACAATCTCGCTAACGCGTAAAATTAGGCCTTTTTCATCATTGCAATCAATCTTTAAAATATAATCCACAACATCTCCAAAAATTTTAGAAAAATTCCGCAGATTATACAATTTTTTTGCTAAAAATTAGCCAAAATGAATTAGATAATATCTATGATAAATCTAGCTATTTTTAATAATCTTAGCCAAAAAAAATGCGTCCATATTGCAATCAGGCAAAATCTTAAGTCCAAACTCACTTATAATCTCTGATTTTAACCCAAAGCTAATT
>JAFVMP010000239.1 GCA_017506845.1 Campylobacter sp. | reverse complement strand
GAGACATCGTTTGGTAGTTTTGAGCCGTTTTTAATAGCATTTGTGATAGTATCTAGATCAAATTTAGTATGATCAAATGCTACTACATAGCAGATATCTCCAGATTTTAGATATCTGTTTTTACCAGCTTCTTCATATCTTGTAGCCCCAATTGTGATTAACATCTCTTTTGGATAGTTGGCATTTTTTAAGATATTTGATAAATTTTCTAATACAGCATAATCTTGTTGAGTGTTTAATTTATCTTTTATCCACTCAAGAAGCTTTTGATAAAAGTATGAATATCCACTTAGTTTAGCACATTCTCCATATCTGATAAACTCATCTTTATTTTGCAAAAATGAGACTAGACTATAATTATCGCATACTCCTCCTATGCTAAATTTATCTATATCAATCTCATTGCCAAAACCTTTTGAGCCAGTGCTAAAGTTTTTCTTTTGTGAAATTTTAGTAGCTGTTGTATCGTTTCTTACTGAGGCATCATTAAAAGCACAAAATTTAATTGGTTTTATATTTAAAACCTTGTTATTTTCATATTCTAAAAGACATCTTAATGCTATCTCTGGTTCCATCTGTACATTTAAATTTATATCTTTAGGTAGATGTAAAATATTATTATCAATGCAATACCTACCCAAAAAGCTATCATGTCCATTTACATAAAAAGGAAAAATTCCCTTAGGTGCGTACTCATCATCGGTTTTAACTAGCGCAAAATCATCAGCCTCGCCAGCTTGTTCTAGATGTAAAGCAAAATTTCCAGCTATACCAAATCCTATAATCTCTTTCATTTAATCCCTTTAAACAGTCTTTGAAAAGCTATTATTAACGCCTTTAAATTTAGCCATATATTCATCAAAACACATTGCAATATTGCGTATTAATAGCGTTCCAGTTGGATTTATCTCTATTTTATCATTATTAATATTCATAAACTGCACTAAATCCCCAAGCTCATCAAGTTCAGCTTTAAAATGCTCAAAGAAGTTAATGCTAAATTCACTTTCAACTCTTTTAATATCAAGAGCAAAATTTGCCATTAGCTCCATGATTACAGATTTTCTAAGTCTATCTTCGCTGTTTAGATAAATGCCCTTTGCATTTGGTAGTTTGCCAGCATCAATTGCAGCTTCATAGCTAGCCATATCTTTGTAGTTTTGAGCATAATAGTCATCACCTTCTCCAATACTTGTAAGGCCAATGCCAATTAGCTGAGCTCCACCTTTTGTAGTATATCCTTGAAAGTTTCTATGTAGTGAGCCATTTTCAAGAGCTTTAAATAGCTCATCTCCAGGCTTGGCATAGTGATCCATACCGATCATCTTATAGCCATGGTTTGGCAGATATTCCATTGTATATTTTAAAATTTCAAGCTTAGTTTTTGGTGAAGGTAGAGTGGTTTCATCAAATTTTCTCATACTCTTTTTTATCCATGGCACATGGGCGTAATTAAATATAGCAAATCTATCTGGATTTAGGCTAACTCCTAGCTCAAGAGTGCGTTTAAAACTCTCTAAACTCTGATACGGCAAGCCATAAATTAAATCTGTATTTACGCTTATCATACCATATTTTCTAGCTAAATTTACTGCATTTTGGGTGATATCATATGGCTGAATTCTATGTATCTCTTTTTGGACTTGTTCATCAAAATCTTGAACGCCAAAACTAACTCTATTAAATCCATGCGAACTAAGGACTTGTAGCTGCTCTTCATTTAAAAATCTTGGATCTATCTCACAGCTAATCTCAGCATCATTTGCAAAGTTTTTAAAGTGCTTTTTGATAGCTTTTATAATCCTATCAAGCTCGCTTGCGCTATAAAATGTTGGCGTACCACCACCAAAGTGCATCTGGACAACACTTCTATTTGTATCTACTATGCTAGATAAAATCTCAAGCTCACGCTCTAAATAGTCTAAGTATCTACTCATCTTATCACTTTTGCTAGTGTAGATAACATTACATCCACAAAAGTAGCAAGCCGAGCGGCAAAATGGCAAGTGAAAATATAAAGAAAGCGGCTTATCGCACTCTTTTAGACGCTTGATATACTCATCATAACTAAACTCATCGCTAAACTCTAAAGCAGTTGGATAGCTTGTATATCTTGGTCCTGGTTTTGAGTATTTTACAAATGCTTCAAAATCTACCATAATTACTCCTTGCCTACAATTGAACGCATATCTAAAAAGAGATTTGGATGCTCTTTTTTAATCTTTGCGATTACTCGATCTAAATTTGGCTCTTTTTTATAATTTGCTTTTTTTATCTCTTCAATAGCTACAGTCCAGACATCACCAAAATCAATTGGTAAATTTTGCAAAATGGATCTTTCTAGCTTTAATTCAAAATTCTCTTTTTGTGCATTTTTGAGTGCATTTATTACCGCTTCAAATAGCTCTGCTGGCACAAGCGCACATGGCTTATCTCCATACATACCAAACCACGGCGTATTAAAATTTGGCTTACCTTTATAGCTTAGCTTCATCTCATTATTTTCAAGTGGCTCTAGTTCAAAAGTAGTACGACGCCTTTTGCTAATGCCTAGAGTTTGGCTAATGCTTTCTAAATGTCTATTCATTTCTCATCCTATCGCACCAGACCATTACGCCTTTTTGTGCGTGAAGTCTATTGTGAGCCTCAGCAAATATCTCATCAGCATGCAACTCAAAGATATCTTCGCTAACTTCATAACCTCTATATGCTGGTAGGCAGTGAAGGAATTTTGCCTTAGGAGCTGCTAGATTCATCATATCTTTATCAACGCAAAATCCATTAAATTCAGCTACTCTTTTGGCTTTTTCATCTTCTTGACCCATAGAAACCCAAGTATCTGTAGTTACTACATCGGCGCTATTTATAGCCTCTTTTGGATCATTTCCTATTTTGATAATTGCTCCGCTTTGTTTAGCATTTTGCAAGGCTATATCTACTACCCATTGTGGAGCTTCATATCCTTTTGGCGTAGCAACTCTTAGCTCAAATCCAAGCTTAGAAGCAGCCATTAGCCATGAGTTTGTCATATTGTTTCCATCGCCTACATATGCAACTTTCATAGAGGTAATATCTACTCCAAGCTCATCAAGAGTGAGTAAATCAGCCATTAATTGAACTGGATGGAAGTCATCGCTTAGCCCGTTTATAACTGGTAGATTGCTAAATTTAGCTAACTCTTCAAGGTCGCTTTGCTTATAAACTCTAGCCATAATCATATCAACCATTCCACCAAGAACTCTAGCTGTATCTTTAATAGGCTCACCACGACCTAATTGAATATCTTTATTGCTTAAAAATAAAGCCTTTCCGCCTAGTTGTTGCATTCCAACTTCAAAGCTTACTCTAGTTCTTGTAGAGCTTTTTTCAAATATCATGGCTAAAAATTGATCTTTTAAATATGGTTTATACTCTTTATTTAATGCTTCTTTTTTGATATCTTTAGCAATCTGTAAAATATCTAAAATTTCATCTTTGCTTATATCATTTAGAGTTAAAAAATGTCTCATAGCTATCCCTTGTTTGAATTTAAAATCTTAGCAACCTCTTTGGCATGGTAGCTGATGATAAGATTAGCACCTGCTCTTTTAAAAGATATCATAGTCTCCATCATTACACGCTCATAATCTATAACTCCAGCTTTTTGTCCAGCTTTTAATAGGGCATACTCCCCACTTACATTATAAACACATAGTGGCAATCTGCTACGCTCTTTAATATCTCTTATTATATCTAAATAGGCAAGAGCTGGTTTGACCATTAAAATATCTGCGCCTTGAGATTCATCTTCTAAGCTCTCGCTAATTGCTTCTAATCTATTGGCTGGATCCATTTGATAGCTCTTTCTATCGCCAAAACTTGGAGCGCTTTGGGCTACATCACGAAATGGCCCATAGTAGGCAGAAGCAAATTTGGTCGAATAGGACATAATAGGCAGATTTTCATATCCATTTTCATCTAATGCTTTGCGTAAAGTATAGATTATGCCATCCATCATTCCACTTGGCGCTATCATATCAGCTCCAGCTTTGGCGTGGATTAGGGCTTGTTTGGCTGAGATCTCAAGAGTAGCATCATTATCAACGCTTTTGCATACATGATCTAAAATTCCACAATGTCCATGATCTGTGTATTCACAAAAACATAGATCGGTGATTACAAAAAGTGTTGGAAATTTCTCTTTGATAGCTCTTAATGAACGAGCAATTATCCCATTTTCATCAAGGGCATCGCTACCAATGCTATCTTTTAAATTTGGAATTCCAAATAAAATTATAGATTTTATGCCTAGATTTATTATCTCTTGGCACTCTTTTAAAATTTCATCTAAACTCATCTGAAATACGCCAGGCATTGAGCTTATCTCATTTTTAATTCCTTGACCTTCAACCACAAAAAGTGGATATATAAAATCATTAACAGATATATTATTCTCTCTTACCATATCACGCAAGGATTCATTTAAGCGCAATCTTCTATATCTTTTAAACATTATTATTCTCCTGCAAATTTAGTGATTATAGCAGAATTTAATTTAATCAAAAATAATTGATTTTGTTTAGATTTAATTGCAAATGATACAATTAAAAGAAAAACTAAGGACAAAAAGTGCATATAGAGATATCTAAAGTTGCAAATTTGCCAACTAAATTTGGAAATTTTAAAATTAAAGCATATAAAGAAAATGATAAAGAGCATTTAGTAATTTTTAGTTCAAATTTAAGCGATCCATTAAATCTTAGAATTCACTCAGAGTGCCTTACAGGTGATGCATTAGGAAGCAGAAAATGCGACTGCGGAGAACAGCTAGAAGCTGCGCTTAAATATATATCAGATAATGGTGGAATGGTGATATATCTTCGTCAAGAAGGTAGAAATATCGGTCTATTAAATAAAGTAAATGCCTATAATCTTCAAGATTTAGGCCTAGATACCATAGAGGCTAATCATCAATTAGGATTTAAAGCCGATGAGAGAACATATGAGATGGTGGATTTTATCTTAGATGATTTTGGGATAAAAAGTGTGAATTTATTAACCAATAATCCGCTTAAACTCTCAAGTATAAAAGCTCAAATAGTAAGCCGAATCCCGATACAAATAGAGGCAAATAAATATAATAAAGATTATTTAAATATTAAAAAAGAGCAGATGGGGCATATGCTATGAGTTTAAAATTTTGGGAGAGTGTGGCTAAGTTTGATGAGGTCTTAAAAAAATTCAATAAAATCCATAGCCTAACAAACTATAAAGATATAAAGCCAGTAGCTCTTGATAGCATAGAAGCGATAAAGCTTTTAGATTTTAAGCCAAAGATTTGTGTAGATGTAGGTAGCGGGGCTGGGTTTCCAGCAATATTTTTAGCTATGATTTTAGATGAATGCGAGTTTCATCTATATGAGCCAATAGCTAAAAAATCAAGCTTTTTATCTTATGCGGCTTTGAGTTTAAATTTGCAAAATATCACCGTCCATAGTGGCAAAATTGAAAATTGCGATAAGATAAAAGCAGATTTGATAACCTCTAGAGCGTTGATGAATACGGCAGATTTGATTAAAATTTGTCAAGGCTTTTATGATGAAGAGACTACATTTTTGCTCTATAAAGGCTCAAATGCTAAATTTGAGATAGAAGAGCTTAAATGCTATAAGAGAATTTATCAAGAAAATGAGCGAAATTATGTGATATTAAAGGGTGTAAAATGATAGCTAAAGTCATAATATTTGTATTAATTATAGCGATAATTTACTTTTTTATACTGCCTAAATTTAGATCTAAAAAGCCTAGCGGTGAAGAGCAAAGCTTTGTTGAATGTAGTAAATGCGATACATTTGTAGAGCTAAAAGATAGCACACTAAGAAATGGTAAATATATATGCAAGGAGTGTCTAAAATGATTATAATTGGTAGTGATTTAATAGCTTATGAGCCGGTGTTTTTATCTAAATTTGAGCCAAAAAATTTAAATCCAAAGTGTAATTTTATTGTAGTTTCTAATATTAAAGAGGCGTTAATTGCTAATGCTAATGGAGTTAAATTTATCGTATGCGATACTATAAAACTAGCTAAAAAACTACAAAAATTAGCCAATAATTATCTATTTGATAGCAAAATCGCCTTAATAATTAATAGCGATAATGAGCTAGAAAAAGCAGCTAAAAAACAGATTGACGCAGTTATATACCTAGGAGCAATAAGGGGATAAGATGGAGATTTTTAAGACCGTATTTTTTATGGTAGCTCTTATGTTGCTTTTTGTTGTTGTTGGCGGTATGATAGGCGGAGTTGGCGGTATGATGGTAGCGTTTTGTATTGCACTGGCTATGAATTTTTTTAGCTATTTTTATAGCGATAAGCTTATTTTAAAGCGATATAACGCTCAAGAGCTGAGTAGCTCACATCCATTATATCATATGACTAAAAGGCTCTGTTTTAAGGCAGGATTAGAACTACCAAAGCTATATATAATTAGCGACTCTGTCCCTAATGCATTTGCTACTGGTAGAAATCCAGCCAATGCGGCTGTGGCTCTAACTACTGGATTGCTCGATACGCTAAATGATGATGAGATAGCAGCAGTTATAGCTCATGAATTAGGCCATGTAAGACACTATGATATTTTAACTGGTTCTATTGCAGCAGTATTTGCAGGTGGAATTGCGATTTTGGCAAATTTTGCTCAATTTGGTGCAATGCTAGGTAATAATCAAAATCGCCAAAATCCACTTTTAATAATCGCCTTATCTATTATAATGCCTTTAGCTGCTACTATTATCCAGATGAGTATATCGCGCTCAAGAGAGTTTGAAGCTGATAGATTCTCAGCCTCTATTACAAATCCAAATGATTTAGCAAATGCTCTATTAAAGCTAGAAGGAAGTAATGCTCATGCTATGGTAAAAAATGCCAATGAACAGACTGCACATATGTTTATAATAAGTCCATTTAGTGGCAAAAATATTGCTAGTGGTATATCAAATTTATTTCGCACTCATCCTACAACTAGGCAAAGAGTAGAGCGATTAAATGAGTTAAGCCGTCATAATAAAAATTATCAAAG
>JAFVMP010000238.1 GCA_017506845.1 Campylobacter sp. | reverse complement strand
GCTGGATTATCTAGCATATTATTATTAGCAGCTGGAGCTATAATCTTAGGGCAAGAGGCTGCTAGAATTGTTTGTAAAAATATATTATCAGCTATTCCATTTGCAATTTTATTGATACTATTAGCTGATGCTGGTGCGATGATAAGCAGATCATTTTTACTAAAGCTTATATGATCTAAGCCATTTGTCCAGCTCTCATTAAACGATGTTAAAACACCATCGCTAAGAGCTTCAAAGCCCACTGGAGTAGCAAATTTAAGAGCTCCATCGCTTAGTAATACTTTAACATTTGCTCCATTTTTTTTAAGTAGACTTAAAATTTCATAAGCCTTATAAAAGCTAATACTTCCACAAACTGCTAAGAGAATATTTTTATTTTTCATCTTTTTTACCAAAGAATTTATAAAAGAATCCACTTTTATTATTTTGTTTGGCTCTAGCTATGATTAGGTCGCCTTTTTGACTATCGTGTGTTACGCTTGAACCCGCTGCTATTAGAGTATCATCAGCGATATTTAGTGGTGCAATAAGCTGTGTATCGCTACCTATAAATACATTTTTGCCTATTATGGTTTTATGTTTGCTTTTACCATCGTAGTTGCAAGTGATTGTACCACATCCTACATTTGTTCCACTATCAATTTGACAATCCCCCAAATAGCTTAAATGGCCAGCCTTTACACTATTTAAATTTGCATTTTTAAGCTCTACAAAATTGCCAATGTGAGTAGAGACTATGTGGCTTTTTGGTCTTAGGTGTGCCATCGGGCCAATATCGCTATCAATTACGGTGCTATACTCTATAACTGAACTGCTTTTAATTATAGAGTTTTTAATAAGACAATCGCCTTTAATTACACAACCACTCTCTATCTCGCACTCTCCTTCAAATTTGGCTCTACTATCTATAAATACAGTTTGAGGAAGTCTAATGATAACGCCATTTTTCATCAAATTTGCTTTTATCTGCTCTTGCATTATGTTTTCAGCTTTGCTTAGAGCTAGCTTGTCATTAATACCCATAAAGTTTTGCTCATCTACTAAGACAGAACTTACACTTTTGCCAGCTTTTAACGCTAGTTCTATGGCGTCTGTTAGATAGTATTCATTGCTTGCATTTTGGTTATTTATCTGTGGTAGGACTGAATTTAATAAAGCCGTATCAAAGCAATAAGCCCCAGCGTTGCATAGATTTATTGCTTTTTCATCTTCGTTGGCATCTTTTTGTTCTACTATTTTGATAACTTGATCGCCATTTTTTACCACTCTACCATATCCAAAAGGATCTTTAGATTCAAAAGCAGCTATAGTTATATCAGAATTTGATTGAGTTAGTGATATTAGTTCGCTAGTTGCAACTAGTGGCATATCAGCGCATATTATTAGAGTTTTATCAAATTTAGGTTTTGCCGCCATTACAGCTCCAGCAGTTCCAGGAAAGTTGATGGTATCTTGAGCGACAATATTTATATTGTTAAATTCTCTATTTATCTCTGAGCTTACTTCATCAAATTGATAGCCTAAAACTACTGTTATATCATCAGATATTTGTAGTGATTTTTCTACTACATGGGCAATCATTGATCTACCACTTAGAGTGTGTAGAACTTTAGATTTAGGTGATTTCATACGAGTACCATTACCAGCTGCTAGTATAATTATTGATATATTTTTCATGATCTTTTCTTTTGGGTTAAATTTGACAATATTGTAGCTAAATATGGTTAAAATTGATTAAATCTAAATTGCAATCTTAACAATAAATTTACATAAATTTCATACAATGGCAGTAAAAAATTCTAAGGAAAATAATGAAAATTTCAAAAAAATTATTAATTATTACCGGTCTTATAGCTGTTAGTGGGGCTGTTTTATGGTGGGGATTAAAAGATGATGAGCCAAAAGATGAGTATATCACAACAGTTGTTAAACGCGGAGATATCATACAAAGTGTAGATGCAGTAGGTGAGGTATTTGCTAGCAATCTAGTAGATGTTGGTGCTCAAGTAAGTGGTCAGATAAAAGAGCTATATGTAAAAGTAGGCGATAAGGTAAAAGCTGGAGATAAAATAGCTCAAATAGATAGCATAAAACAACAAAATACACTAGATCAGCAATTAGCAGCTTTGGAGATTTTAGAAGCTAAGTTAAACTCAGCTAAAATTTCAGCTGATATTGCACTAAAGCAGTATAAAAGAGAGCAAAATCTAGCAAAACAAAATGCTACAAGCCAAGAGAGTTTAGAAAATGCAAAAGATAATTATAGTTTAAAATTAGCTACATTAAAAGAGATACAAGCTCAAATCAAACAGACTGGAATTGAGATTAATACTGCTAGAACAAATTTGGGCTATACTGATATTAGAGCGCCATTTGATGGAGTTGTAGTATCTGTGCCAGTAGAGGTTGGTCAAACTATCAACGCCAATCAAACCACTCCAACCTTAGTAAATATCGCAGATTTAAGCAAAATGGAGATAAGATTGCAAGTAAGCGAAGGAGATATACCAAATATTAAGGTAGGCAATAGAGTAGAGTACTCAATTTTATCAAATAATTTTAAAAAATATAATGCACAAATTAGCTCAATTGACCCAGGTTTGACTACTTTAAGTGATGGTAAATACTCCACTTCAAATTCAAATTCAAGCAGTACTAGCTCAAGCTCAGCTGTATATTATTATGCTAAGGTAAATGTAGATAATAGCGATGAGACTCTTCGCATAGGTATGACAACAGAGAATAAAATAATAATTGCTGAAAATAAAGATGTATTATATTTACCAACGATGGCGATAAAATCAGATAAAAATGGCAAATTTGTTTTTATTAAAAATAAAGAAGAGATAGAACAAAGAGCTATAACAACTGGAATTACAAATGGTATAAATACTCAAATAGTTAGCGGATTAAGCGAGGGTGAAGAGGTTATATATTTTCATCTAAATTCAGCTAGTATGCAAAATATGATAAGCAATTCTAGAAGACCGATGATGAGGTTATAATGATTAGACTAAGCGGAATTCGTAAATCCTTCAAAGTCGGTGATACTCAAACTGAGGTATTAAAAGGTATAGATTTAGAGATAAAAGAGGGTGAGTTTGTAGCTATTATAGGGCAATCTGGTAGTGGTAAGAGTACGCTTATGAATATATTGGGTTGTCTAGATACTCCAACAAGTGGCAAATATGAGCTTGATGGTAAAGATATAAGTAAATTTAATAAAGATGAACTTTCAAATTTAAGATTAAAAAAATTTGGTTTTATATTTCAGAGATACAATTTGCTTAGTTCTAATGATACTAAAAGCAATGTTGCTTTGCCTGGAATTTATGCTGGAATAGATAAAGATACTAGACTTAGCAGAGCTAAAGAACTTTTATCTAAGCTTGGACTAGAGTCTAAAATAGATACTATGCCAAACTATCTAAGTGGCGGTCAGCAGCAGCGTGTAAGTATCGCTAGAGCGTTGATGAACGGCGGTGAGATTTTGCTATGCGATGAGCCTACTGGAGCGCTTGATAGTGCTAGTGGCGTGATGGTAATGCAGATCTTAAAAGAGCTTCACAAAGATGGCCATACAATTATAATAGTAACACATGATAAAGATATAGCT
>JAFVMP010000027.1 GCA_017506845.1 Campylobacter sp. | reverse complement strand
TTTACAACTATTTTTTATAATTTTACAACTTAAATCAAAGGAGTTAAAATGTTTAAAAAATATCTTGTTGCACTTTTTGTGCTATGTGGGCTTAGTAGCTCTTTAATGGCTGAGAATATCTATCCAATATCTCGTGAAATGGGTTCTGGAACAAGGGGAGCATTTGTTGATATATTCGATGTAAAAAAGCAAATCGGCAATAAAAAAATAGATGCTACATCTAAAAAAGCTGAAGTTACTAATTCAACTGGAGTTATGATAACTACGGTTGCAAACTCAAAAAATGCAATTGGCTATATCTCGCTTGGCTCTTTAAACGATACAGTAAAAGCTGTAAAAATAGATGGAGTTACTCCAAGCGTAGAAAATGTTAATAATAAATCTTATACAGTTTTTCGTCCATTTAATCTAGCTGTAAGTAGTAATAATGAATTAGTAAATGATTTTTTAGCTTATATAGGTTCAAATTTATCTAAAAATATAATCCAAAAAGCTGGATATATCGCTATTTATGATAATGAATTTAGCTCAGCAAAACCTAGTGGTAAGATTGTAGTAGCTGGGTCTAGCTCTATTACTCCATTAATGGAAAAGCTAAAAGAGGGCTATAAATTAGTAAATCCAAACGCAACTATAGAGATACAACAAAGCGATTCTACAACAGGAATTAACTCAGCTATAGAAAAAATAGCCGACATTGCTATGGTATCTAGGGAATTTAAAACTAATGAGCTAAAAAGTGGATTAAAAACTCAAATTCTAGCACTTGATGGTCTAGCTGTAATAGTAAATAAAGAAAATTCAATTAACTCACTAAGCAAAGAGAGTGTAAAAAAGATCTTTGCAGGAGAGATTACAGATTGGAATAGAGTAAAATAGTATGTTAAAAGAGAGAGTATTTCAAGGGCTTTTTGCCCTTAGTGCTGGATTTTCTATATTTGCTGTTGGTGTTATAGCTATATTTTTATTTTTTAACGCTTTTGCAACTATATCACAAATAGGCTTTTTGGAGTTTATTTTTGGTATGGATTGGTATCCTGATGAGGAGATTTTTGGTATATTTCCTATGATTGTTGGGAGTATCTATGTTACAGCTTTAGCTATAGCATTAGGTGTTCCTATTGGGGTATTAAGTGCTGTGTATCTAGCATATTTTTGCCCTAAGAGATTAAAGGATATTATCATACCAGCTGTGGAGCTTTTAGGAGCGATTCCATCTGTTGTTTATGGATTTTTTGGGCTTGTGATAATTGTACCTTTAGTATCTAATATTTTTAGCGGTGTTTCTGGAAAGAGTGTTTTAGCCGCCTCTTTAATCTTAGCTATTATGGTTTTACCTACAATTATCTTAGTATCAAAAGCAGCTATTGAGGCTCTACCTAAGAGCTATTATGAAGGTGCTTTAGCGCTTGGGGCAACTCCTGAGAGGGCTGTATTTTTTGCTGTTGTACCAGCTGCTAAGAGTGGAATTTTAGCCTCTGTAATTTTAGGAGTTGGAAGAGCTATTGGCGAGGCTATGGCTGTTATTATGATAGCTGGTAATCAAGTCCAAATCCCACACTCTTTAAGCGATGGCGTAAGAACTTTGACTACAAATATAGTTCTTGAGATGGGTTATGCTGCAAATTTACATAAAGATGTATTGATAGCTAATGCAGTTGTGCTTTTTGTATTTATTTTAATTATAAATATTAGCTTTAATGCTTTAAAAGGAGGTAAAAAGTGAGTAGAGATTATCTATCTATATTTTTATCATTTTTACTTAAATTTTCTATTTTTAGCGTGCTTTTTATATTTTTAGGTATTACGCTTTTTATCTTTATTAAAGGGATTATGCATATTAATTTAGGTCTATTTGAGTGGGAGTATAATAGCACCAATGTATCTTTAATGCCAGCGCTTATAAATACCATAAATATGGTTGTTTGCTCTTTAATTATTGCTATGCCGCTTGGGATTTTTGGTGCAATTTATCTAAATGAATATAGTAAAACAGATAGTAAAATTTTAAGTCTCATACGCATAACTTCTGATACATTAGTTGGAATTCCAAGTATTGTATATGGATTATTTGGCTATCTTGCCTTTGTTATATATTTTGGGTTTAAAACTAGCTTTATAGCTGGAGTTTTAACTCTTAGTATTATGATTTTACCGCTTATTTTGCGAAGTAGCGAAGAGGCTTTAAAATCTGTCCCAATTGGCTATAAAGAGGCTGCCTTAGCTCTTGGTGCTAGCAAGCTTCGCACTATATTTACTATTATTTTACCTAGTGCCACAGCTGGGATTTTAGCCGGTGTTATCTTAAGTATTGGTAGAATTGTAGGAGAGAGTGCAGCCTTGCTTTATACCTCAGGTAGTGTAGCCCAGATTGCTGGAGCTATGGATTCAGGAAGAACGCTAAGCGTGCATATGTATGCAATATCTAGCGAAGGACTTCATATAAATGAAGCTTACAGCACAGCAATGGTGTTAATTGTTATTGTATTTTTTATGAATTTTATCTCAAATTTTATAGCTAAAAAGATTTTAAAGGATAGTTAATGAAGAAGTGTTTTGATATTAATAAATTAAATTTACATTATGGCTCATTTCATGCATTAAAAGATATAGATATGCAAATTACCAAAGGCGAAGTTACGGCATTTATAGGCCCAAGTGGTTGCGGTAAATCCACATTTATTAAAACCCTTAATCGCATGAACGATCTAATAGAAGGTTGTAAGATTAGTGGTGAGATTTTATTTCACGATAGAGACATTTATAGCAAGAATTATGATATAAATTTGCTTAGAAAGCGAGTAGGTATGGTGTTTCAAAAGCCAAATCCATTTGCTATGAGCATATATGATAATATAACTTTTGGCCCTAAAACTCATGGAATAAAAGATAAAGATACTTTAGATAATATAGTAGAAAATAGTCTAAAAGATGCAGCCTTATGGGATGATTTAAAAGATAGACTACATAGCTCAGCCATAGGGCTTAGTGGCGGACAGCAGCAAAGACTATGCATAGCAAGAACTCTAGCAGTAAATCCAGAGGTTATATTAATGGATGAGCCTACAAGCGCACTTGATCCTATCTCTACATCTAAGATTGAGGAGTTAATCTTAAAACTTAAAAAAGATTATACAATCATAATTGTAACTCACAATATGCAACAAGCCCATAGAATTTCAGACAAGACGGCGTTTTTTTGGATGGGTGAAGTAATTGAGCATGATGATACTAACAAAATATTTAACAAGCCAAAAAATAAAAAAACACAAGATTATGTTTTAGGAAAATTTGGGTAAGCTTGTTATAATTGGCAAATTTAAAGGAATTTAAGTGGTATATGTATTAGAAGATGAAAAGGCGATTTTAGATCTAATTTGTTATGCTTTAAAATCTCAAAATATCCCAGTTAAAGGCTTTAGCCTAGCTAGTGATTTTTATAAAGCATTAAAAGATGAAACCCCGCAAATTTTAGTCTTAGATGTAATGCTACCAGATGCTGATGGGTTTGAAATTTTAAAAGATATAAAAAGCAATATTCGCTATAAAGATATATGCGTTTTAATGCTTACAGCACTTGATAGCGAGATTAATAAGGTAAAAGGTCTAGATCTAGGCGCAGATGATTATATCGCAAAACCTTTTGGAGTGATGGAATTTTTAGCTCGTATTAGAGTTATTTTTAGGCGTAAAGCCATAAAAGAGCAAAATAGCGATATAATATTTGATGGATTAGAGTTTTCACATAAAAATCATATCGTAAAGATTGATGGCGTGGTTTTAGAATTAACTTTAAAAGAGTTTGAGTTACTTGGATTTTTATTACAAAATCCTAATCAAGTCTTTAGCCGTGATATGCTCTTAGAGATGGTTTGGGGTTATGGCTATGATAAAGAGAGTAGAACAGTTGATATGCATATCAAAACTTTAAGAAAAAAGCTTGGTAATAAATCTGATATAATTAGAACGATTCATGG
>JAFVMP010000237.1 GCA_017506845.1 Campylobacter sp. | reverse complement strand
GCTAGCTCTAGCTAATGAACAAAATTACACCCATATATTTCAAATTGATGCTGATATGCAGCACGAACTAAGCAAGATTGATAAAATTTTAGATTTGTCAAAATCAAATCCAAACGCACTAATTTGTGCAAATCCAATATATGGAGCAGATGCTCCAAAATCTAGACTATATGGCAGAAAAATAACTAGCTTTTGGGTATATATCAATACCTTAGGTGGCGATATAAAAGATACAATGTGTGGAATGAGGGTCTATCCATTAAAGCTAATCTATCCACTGCTTATAAAATGCAAAAGCAATAGAATGGATTTTGATATAGATATCTTACTCTTAGCATATAAGGCTGGGATTTGCTTTAAATGGTGTGATGTATTGGTCAAATATGATGGAGGAATATCACATTTTAAAGCTCTTAGAGATAATTTGTTAATTAGCAAAATGCATGCTAAGCACTTTTTTAGCCTGCCTAAATTCGCATTCGATAAATATTTTAAAAAGGGTAAAAATGACTAAAAACTGGTGGCAAAGAAAAGAAAAAGCTGGATATTTTTGGCTAAATTTAACTATAAATTTAGTAAATTTACTACCAAGATTTTTACTTAAAATATGTATATTTTTTGTAGCTCTTATATACTTTTTCATCTCCAAAGATGAGAGAGTAAATTTAAGAAAATTTTATAGACAATTAGTAATATATACAGGCAAGCAAAATGATAATTTTTTTAAAGAAAGCTTTAAAGTATATCGCAATTTTTATGAATTTGGTATTGCAATTTGTGATAAAATCGCCGTTTGGAAGGATAAAATCAAATATAGTGACCTTAATGTAGTAAATCTAGATACATTAAATAGTGAATTAAGAAGTGGATTAAGAGGTTCAATTTTGCTTGTTAGTCACTATGGAAATATCGAAGTTGCTCGTGCTTTATCAAATTCATTCTCAAAACTAACAATTGTCATTTTAGCTTACAAAAGTAATTCTAGCAATTTTATGGAAATGATAAATAAAATTAGTAAAAATAAGCTAAAAATTTTATTTATTGATACACTTGACTTTAGCGCCATTATTGAACTAGAAAAGATAGTAGAAAGCGGTGGACATATAGGCATTATGGGTGATAGAGTGGCTTTAGCAAATGATAAGAATATCAAGCTTGATTTTTTAGGAAAGAGCTGTTGTTTTCCTATGGGGGCATACTTGATAGCCGGAATTTTAAAGACTAGAATTAATCTATTATGGTGCGAGCGTATAGATAATAAATACAAAGTTGAGCTAGAGACTATCAGCCGCACCGATGAAAATCCAGATGGAGTAGTAAATTTAGGTAAAGATAAAATATCAAACACAACAAAGCTAATGCAATTATATATAAATTCACTCCAAAAAAGAGTTATAAAAAATCCGCAATTATGGTTTAATTTTTACGATTATTGGAATCAAGATGTTAAAACGAAGATATGAATTTAAAGCTGAATTTTTTGATACTGATCCTATGGGGATAATGTGGCATGGAAACTATGTAAAATATCTAGAGATGGCTAGATGTAAGCTACTTGATGAGATTGGTTATAACTATATTAAAATGCAAGATAATGGCTTTACTCTACCTATTGTAAAAATGGATCTAAAATATATAAATCCTATATATTTTAATGAATACTTTATAGTTGAAATCTCAGTAATCGAGTGCGATATAACTTTAAAATTTAAATATACACTATTATCTAAAGATGAACTTACAATAGCTAAAGCAAACACAACTCAAGTAGCAGTAACGCTAAATAAAGAGACACTATATTCTATTCCAGATGATTTAAAATTTGCATTAAATCAATAAATTTATTAAATATATATAATTACATTTTTATTATAATTTTTAAGGAGTTTTGATGCTTAAGAATGTTCTTTTAGGATTAGGTTTAGCGGCAATGCTAAGTGGATGTGCTACGATTTTTGGTCAAGGTGGTTATGATCATTTTGATATCACTTCAGACCCAAATGAAGCTAAAATAATCATCACTGATTTAACTACAAATAAAGTAGTTATAGATACTAAAACCCCATTAGAGATAGACCTAAAAAAATATAATGGCTATTTTTCTGGTAAATCTTATAAAGTTTTAGTAAGCAAAGAGGGGTATAAAGATATTGAATTTACTATTGATAGTAGAGCAAATGGAATATACTTAGCTGGTAATTTAGTATTTGGTGGTCTTATAGGTTGGCTAGTTGTAGATCCACTCACAGGTGCAATGTGGACACTAGATATATCTAAAAATCCAAATATAGAAAATAAAAGCAACAATGTATCTATCAAACTAATTAGCGATTTAACAGATGACCAAAAGCAAAATCTAAAACCAATCGCTCAATAAATCTAAATAAAGCATATCTAAATCAGATATGCTTTATTTGTTATATAAATTCAAATTTAAAAACTAAATCTCTCAATTAGATCGCTATGATACTTTTTAGCTACATCTGGATGAGATCTAATCATTCTTTTAAAATAATTTTCTGCAACATTTCTAAGTAGCGGATTTTTAGGGTCTGTATCTACTCCGGTACTCTCTTTTTTTAAATGCTCTGGCAGTTCTAAAATCGGTATATCCTTATCAAGCTGCACACCCAAAAAATATGCGGTAGAAAATCTCTCATTAGGCGTCAAATTTACTCTATGGATAGTAGCCTTTAAATACCCATTTGTCGCAAGTTCTAAAAACTCACCGATATTTACCACCACAGAGCCTTCCATTGGCGGCACATCAATCCACTCGCCATTTAATAATCCTTGTAATCCCGACTCTTTATCTTGTAAAACAAATGTGATTAAACCGCCATCTTTATGCGATCCAACACCTTGAGTATTGCCATCAAATGCCGGTGGATAACGCAATAATTTAGCATGAGCGTATGAGTTTTTTCCATAAAGCTTATCAAAAGAGTCTTGTGGTAACTCAAGAGCTATAGCAAAACCTTTTAAAAGCTTTAAAGTCGCTGTGCTTGTTTGCTCAAACCACTCATTAAAAACAGTTCTAAGCTCTGGAACCTCTTTAGGAAATAAATTTGGGCCTTGAATTCTCATCCAAATAGGCGAGTTTATATCCCAATTTAAAGCCTCTTTATCACTTCCAGCATCTATTTGTTCTCTATAATCCATTCCGCCAGCTGTATATTCACCACCCTCTTTTGAATAACCACGAAATTGTGGCGATTTAAGCATCGAAATTTGCTCTTTTTGTTCTAAACTAAGAGCAAAAAACTCCTTGCTAAGCCTTTGAAGCTCTTTGCAAAGATCTAAATCGATACCATGATTTATCAAATAGCAAGTCCCAAAAGTAGTAAATGCTCCTTTTAAATCTGCTATAAATTTTTCTTGATTACTATCTAACTCACTTAGGTCAAGTACTGGTATATTCATACTCTTCTCCTTAGTTTAAATTTAAAATTCTCATTTTATCATATCTTTTATAATAAAATAGAATATATTAACCAAATTTATGTAAAATTAATTCATAATTTATTAAGAAAAAATATAAAAAAGGATAAAAAATGTTCAAATTCTTCACTAAAAAAACGCTACTACCCCCCCCCATATCTTTAAACGATGAGCTTGAGCGACTACGAATACAAAACCAAGAACTCCTAAAATCCAATAAAGAGTTAAAAGAGCAGATAAAAGCACTCCAAGAAAATCCAAAATCTAACTACTATGAAGCATTTCATAATATTACAATGAGTATGACAAATAGCTGTGTATCAAATTTAAACCTACTTCAAAGCGAATTTAGCGACTCTATTACATTGCTAAATGATACTCAAGAACTATCAACTAAAAATCAAAAAAATACTATAAAAATTCAAGATATGCTCCTAGAAGGACTAAGCCATATGGAGGATAGATTGCAAGATTTTCATGAGACAGTAGAGCAAGTACAAAAAGATTTTGTATCTATCTCTAGCGTAATTTCTTTAATTATTGATATATCTGATCAGACAAATTTACTAGCCTTAAATGCTGCCATAGAAGCAGCACGCGCTGGAGAGCATGGTAGAGGCTTTGCCGTAGTAGCTGATGAGGTTAGAAAACTAGCTGAAAGAACTCAAAAGGCTACAAAAGAGATTGAGATGAATATGGCAATAGTTCAACAAAATTTTGCTAAAATGCAATCTGCTACTGATGATGTAGTCGAGCATATGCGCTCTTTAGCTAGTCGTAATGAGACAATGAGTGATACTCATGAACTATCAAATACGATTAATTTTAACTCTCAAAAGGCACTCTCTACAATATTTATCAGCCTTGTTAAATTAGATCACCTATTATTTAAAGTTAAAGGTTATAAGGCTATTTTTGATGAAAACTTAAATGAAAAATTTGCCGATCACCATAGTTGTCGTCTTGGCAAATGGTATGAAACAGGACGCGGTAAAGAGCTATTTAGCAAATATCAACACTATGCTAAATTAGAACCAGTTCATAAAGATGTTCATGAAAATATCGCCAACGCACACAAAATAATGGTAGAACATGGCAAGACAAATGGGTGTTTAGATAAAATTTATAAACAACTAAATGCGGCTGAGAGTGCAAGCGAGGCCGTTATAAATATTTTAAATACCTTATTAAATGAGAGAATTATGGAGTTAAAAGTTAAATTTAATAAAAAATAACTATATCAAAATAGTGTTGGCTCATCTATGCTTTGAGCCAACACAGCCTCTACATCTTCATAATTTTCAAAAACTAAAGCATATCTAAACTCATCAAGCTTTTTTATATCTTCTATATCATTATATACAAAATCAGCCATAAACGCTACACTACTACTAGCCCTAGCACAGATAATAATATCACTAAATTTCTGCCTTAAAAGCGTAGCCTCTAGCCTAAAAAGCTCTTCATCACTTTCGCAAATTATCGCTCTATGACTTTGGCCAAATTCTTT
>JAFVMP010000236.1 GCA_017506845.1 Campylobacter sp. | reverse complement strand
ATCATTATCTACTAAAATTACACTACCTAATCTACCTTCGCTCATTGCTGTAATGGCTGATTTTAACGATATATCATCTTTGACAATTGGTAAATTTGATTTTCTCATAGTATCTTTTACCTTTAGATATAGCCTTTTGCCAAGACTTCCACCTGGATGAAATGCTGCAAAATCCTCGCTTTTAAAATCTCTAAGCTTCATAAGGCAAACAGCTAACGCATCACCAAGCGCTAAGGTTAGCGTAGTTGATACTGTAGGTGCTGCACCTATTGGACAAGCTTCACGCTCTATATCTATATTTAAATTTGCATCACTTAAATTGGCTAAGCTTGAACCTGATTTAGAGATACCTATGATTTTTATATCTCTTCTTTTAATATGCGGAAGAATAGATAATAGCTCAGCACTCTCGCCACTATAACTAATAGCCAAAACTGCATCATCACTCCCAATCATTCCTAAATCACCATGCATAGCCTCTGTTGGATGGATAAAAAAGCTAGGCGTTCCAGTACTTGCTAAAGTAGCAGCAATCTTAGCTCCAATATGGCCGCTTTTGCCAACGCCAGTTACTATTAGCTTGCCTTTACAGCTATAAATCAAATTTACAGCTTTTTGAAATTCGCTACCAACTAAACCAGCCTGACGCCTTAACTCATCAGCTTCTAAATTTAAAACTTCACTTGCAATTTTAGCTATATCCATTTTTAGCTCCATTACATCAGATAGACAACTGGTACAATTGTCGGATATTTTTTAAGCTTTCTAAATATATGCTTTCTAATAACTTGACGAATTTGATTTTCTAACGCTCTTTGGTCATTTAGCATATCATCTTTGACATTAGTTAAAAATTGTAGCAATATCTCTTCAAGCTCTTTACTTAGACTTCTTGTATGTCTTTCGCTTACTAATCCATAGCTAATTACTCTATTATGAATTAGAGTTTTAGCATTTTTATCAATTTGTGAAATGATGGTAACAACTCCAGCCTCAGCTAACTTTTGACGATCAATTACTACATCATCAGCGATCTGTTTGTTTATCTGATTATCTATAAATACCTTACCAGTTTTAACTGTTTTTACTCTTTTGATATGGCGTTGGCATACTTCAACTTGATCTCCATCGCTCATTAGATATATATTTCTCTCATCAATTCCACAGCTCATCGCAGTCTCTTTATGTTTTACTATGTGATTATACTCTCCATGAACTGGAAGGAAAAATTTAGGTTTAATAAGCCTTAGCATAAGCTTTTGCTCCTCTTGAGCTGCATGGCCGCTAACATGAATCTCGCTAAAGTCTTGATGAGCTACATTTGCTCCACTTTTTAGCAAGAAATTTAAAATCGTAGATACACTAGTTTCATTTCCAGGAATTGCTTTTGAACTAATAATAACCTGATCTGTAGGCTTGATTTTAATATATTTATGCTCATCAGTAGCCATTCTATAAAGTGCGCTCATAGTCTCGCCTTGACTTCCAGTAGTTACTATTAAAACTTCATTATCTGGATATTTGCTTACCTCATTTGCATCTATAAATATTTTACGATCTAAATTTACATATCCAAGCTCAATAGCTGTCCATAGATTGCGCTCCATACTTCTGCCTATTACGCAAACTTTTCTACCATGTTTTATGCCACGCTCAATAGCTTGATATACTCTGTGGATATTTGAGCTAAATGTACTCATAATCACTCTACCCTTAGCCGAAGCAAAGATAGAATCAAAGGTCTTTCCTACACTGCTTTCACTCTTTGTAATGCCATCTTTATAGCTATTTGTTGAATCACTCAAAAGGCATAAAACACCCTTTTCACCATAATATGCAAGACGATTTAAATCCGTTGGATAGCCATCAATTGGAGTGTGATCGATTTTAAAATCTCCTGTATGGATAATTGTACCGGCTTTTGTTGTTATAGCTAACGCACTTGCATCGATAATAGAGTGCGTGATATGAATTAATTCAAACTCAAAATCTCCAAGCTCATAGACCTTTCTTTTTTCAATCGGTCGGAAGTAGCTTCTAAATGATTTTAATCCATGCTCTTCAAATTTATTGCTAATCATACCTAAAGGAAGCGGAGTAGCATAAATTGGAAATTGAAATTCTTTGAAAAAATATGGCACCGCACCAATGTGATCTTCGTGAGCATGAGTTATAATGATACCTCTGATTTTGTTTTTTATCTTTCTTACATAGTCAAAATCAGGCACCAAAATATCTACACCATGCATACCTTCAGTAGGAAAGCTCATACCAATATCAATGATAATAGCATCATTATTTGTCTCAAATATCGTCATATTTCCACCGATCTCACCAAGACCACCAAGTGGAGTTATAGTAATTTTATGTTCAGCTGAATTTAGATATTTAAGTGGCTCAAGACGCAACTCATGGCTAGCTTTATTAGCCTCAATTGCTGCTTTCATATCCTTTTGCCAATCTTCGTTACCGCCTATTTTAATTGTAGGATTGTTATTTTTGCGGCGTTTTTTAGCTTTTTTAACTAAATCTTTTGATTCTGCATTTTGTGTATTTTGAGCATTTTGTGGCTCTACTGTAGCTTTATTTGCCTCTTTTTTTAGATTATCTTTATGATTACGATATCTTCTTTTTTTGCTAGGTTTTTCACCTAGAGTTTGTGCATTCTCTTCGTTCATTTTTAGCCTCTTTAAATAGTTTTAAATATAAGGCGACACAAAGCTCATGAGGACGAGTAGTAAGCGGTAAATTATGTTTAGCCAAAAAGCTCTCTACAATAGACTTTGAGCAAAAACAAGCTAAATTTTTAAGTAAAGTTTTACGT
>JAFVMP010000235.1 GCA_017506845.1 Campylobacter sp. | reverse complement strand
TTATGCGTAATTTCTCTAATGATTGCAGGCTAATGGTTTTAGCTAGTGATTATTATCATGAGAGTGAGTATATAAGAGATTATAATGAATTTTTAAAGGTAGTAGATGATTCATAATTTATCAGATGTTCAAAGTAAAAATATTGGAAACAATACAAATATTTGGCAATTTTGTGTTGTATTGCCCGGTGCAATTATAGGTGATAACTGTAATATTTGCTCACATTGCTTTATAGAAAATGATGTAAAAATTGGCAATAATGTAACCATAAAATGTGGTGTTCAAATTTGGGATGGCATTACAATAGAAGATAATGTATTTATTGGTCCAAATGTAACATTTTGTAATGATTTATATCCTCGCTCAAAGAAATATCCAAAAGAATTTGCTAAGACTATTATCAAAAAAGGTGCTTCTATTGGTGCTGGTGCTGTAGTTTTACCTGGTGTAACTATCGGCGAAAATGCGATTATCGCCGCTGGAAGTGTGATAACTAAGGATATAGAGCCAAATACTAGAGTTTTAAATAAAATTATTAGTGATTATAAAACGCTAAATTCTACAATGGCTGGGGGGGGGTTATAGGCTAAAATTTAATATCAAATATAAATATTTATGCCCTATTGCTACAAAAGAAGCAAGGGCGGCGTAGATGTTTAGCGGAATTTTGGTTGGTAAAAGTATAAATTTGAGACTAGTAGAGCTAAGCGATGCTAAATTCATATATGATATGCGTCAAGGCTCTAAATCTAAATATTTATCAGCGGTAAATAGCACGGTAGATTCTCAGATAGAGTGGATTAAGGAGTATAAAAAACGCGAATTTAAAGGCAGTGAGTATTATTTTGTAATAGAATCTAAAGAAAAAGAGAGCTTGGGACTAGTTAGGCTTTATGATTTTAGAGATGATTCATTTTGTTGGGGTAGTTGGATTATAAAAGATGGAGCACCGCCAAATTGCGCTATAGAGTCTGTTTTATGCGTGTATGATTTTGCATTTTACCAGCTTGGATTTACAAAAAGCCACTTTGATGTAAGGAAAAACAATCTTAAGGTTGTAGCTTTTCATAAGAAATTTGGTGCTATAATAACTGGTGAGGATGATGAAAATTATTATTTTAATTTTACTTTGCAAGACTATGATAAGATAAGAAGAAGATATATTAAATTTTTGTAATGCATAATTTAAGCTATTAAAAGGAGAGTATTGTGGGGATAAAAATATCAATATGTATGCCGTGTTACAATTCTGAAAAATATTTGCATTATAGCATAGAATCTATTTTAAACCAAACCTATCAAAATTGGGAATTACTATGCGTTGATGATGGCTCTACAGATAATACTTATGAGATACTAGAACAATATGCTAAACAAGATTCTAGGATTAAAATTTATAAAAAAGAAAATGGTGGATGTGCTGCTTATGCATGTCAATTTGCTCTAAATCATATTAAAGGGGAATTTTATGTTAGTATAGGGCATGATGATGAAATTAGTCCAAATTGTTTGGAATATTGTGTCTATAAGTATAATTTGGCGATAGAATCAGACAAAATAGATGCGATAATTCCAGATACATTGTTTTATTTTTCTAATAATGAAAAGAAAAATTATAAGATTTCACCTAAGAATAAAAATGCTGTTTTAACAGGTAAAGAGGCATTCGTTTTAAGTCTGGATTGGAGTATTAGTGGATTTGCTTTATTCAGAACAGAGATTGTAAAGAAATGTGGCTATTATACTGATGGGGGTATGAATGGGGATGAATATTCAGTTAGAGAATTTTATATGAATTGCAATAAAGTGATTTTTGCTAGTAGAGATGATGTGTATTATAAATACATACAAGTACCTGTAAGCCTTACAAAAAAAATGACACCCAGATTATTTGATATATATAAGACTCATATGAAATTAGAAGAGTTGGCAAAAAAACATAAATTGCCATCTAAAATAATTAAAAAAATTAATCGCGAACGCTATAGTATATATAAAAATTTGCTAATTAAGTATTTAAAAAATAAAAATTCTTTTACAGCTAAAGAACAAGATACTATAGAAGCTCTTTTGGCTGATAATTTAAGTTTATTGAAGCCATATAAAAATTTTTGGAACTATTTTTACTATAGATTGTGCGATGAAAAGGGTAAATTTATAGTTTTATTTTCTTGCTTTAAAATTTATTATGGAAAATTTAATGGCTAAAATTTCTATATTGTGTCCTAGCTTTAATCATCAAAGATTTATCGCAGATCATATAAAAAGCGTATTGAATCAAAGTTTTGAAGACTTTGAGCTTGTAATAGTTGATGACTGCTCCACTGATGATAATGTAGTGGAGATAAATAAATTTAAAGATCCAAGAATTAAACTAATTAGACATGACTTTAATCGCGGCATTAATGCAGCGATTAATACAGCTTTTGAAAATGCTAGTGGAAAGTATTTATTATTATTAGCTGGAGATGACTCTTTAGAGTTAAATGCGCTTGAAATTATTGTAAAAGAGCTAGATAATTCAGGCGACATCGTGCTTTATACTGGCCTAATGCGAATTGATATAAATGGCAAAAAAATAGAGTCTTTTAATGTAAATGTTAAAGATAAATTTGAGATTTTAAATACTATTTTTATGGAGCAAAATTGTCTATGGTCTCCTGGTATGTCAATGCGTAAAGATATATTTGCCAAATATCTATATCCTCTTGATAACTCTATGTGTTTGCATCAAGATACTCAAATGCATGTTAAGCTATTATTAAATATAGAGCCTAAATTTTTAGATGAGAATTTGATTTTATATAGATTTGATAATAATGTAGGTAATATTAGCGGATCCTTTATAAGTCTTAGTAGAGATCGTATGGAGACTGAAATTTTGATGGATACATTTTTAAATATAGATGATATAAATTTATTAAAAAAAATATTTGCCAAAGAGATCGATAAGACAAAATTAGAGCCTAAAATAGAGTATTTGGAGTTTTTTTTAGGTAATATGGCGCTTTTATCATCTGAATGGTATCGTAAGCTTTGGGGATATCATACTATAATGCGATCTTATAATACAAAAGCTAAAGCTGAGGCTTTAAAAAAAGAATACGATTTTGAATTTAAAAATTATTTAAAATTAATTAACCTTATGGCTGAAGATAATGAAGTTATCAAATTTAGAAATAAATATAAAAAATACAAAAAATTATCAATCGCCTTAGGTGGTTTGAGTGTTGTTATCTTAGTATTTTTAATTATTGGAGTGATTTTATGATACCATTTTTGGATTTAAAAGCAATTAACGCTAGATATAAAGATGAGATAAAAGCTAGAATTGATAAGGTATTAGATAGTGGTTGGTATTTGCTAGGTGAACAAAATAAACAGTTTGAAAAGGACTTTGCTGCGTATTGTGGCGTTAAATATTGCGTTGGTTGCGCTAATGGCCTAGACGCACTAAGGCTCATCATCAAAGCCTATGGCTTTGGCGTAGGTGATGAGATTATTGTACCAGCAAATACTTATATAGCAAGTATTTTAGCAATTACTGATAATGGTTGTATGCCTGTGCTAGTAGAACTTGATTTAAATACTTATAATATAAATCCGGAATTAATTGAAGCTAAAATTACTGATAAAACAAAGGCAATTTTAGTTGTGCATCTATATGGTCAAGCTGTCCAGATGGATAAAATTTGGACTTTGGCTAAAAAATATAACCTTAAAATTATTGAAGATTCAGCTCAAGCGCACGGTGCGTATTATAATGGTAAAAGAGTTGGTAATCTAGGTGATGCGAGCGGATTTTCATTTTATCCAGGGAAAAATTTAGGCGCATTAGGCGATGGTGGAGCTGTAACTACAAACGATGAAGAGTTGGCGAAAAAAATTAGAGCTTTAGGCAACTATGGTTCACATAAAAAGTATGAAAATATCTATCAAGGATTAAATTCTAGATTAGATGAGATCCAAGCTGCTGTTTTGGATGTGAAATTAAAATATTTAGATAGTGATAACGCTAAACGCAAAGAGATAGCTCAATATTATATTAAAAATATTAAAAATCCATTAATTTCTTTACCGCAAACTTATAGCGAAAATTCGCATGTTTGGCATCTGTTTGTTATTAGGGTTAAGGATAGAGCAAGATTCCAAATCTATTTAAATGATAATGGAATTCAAACCATCATCCACTATCCGATCCCACCACATAAACAAGAGTGCTATAAAGAGTTAAATCATCTAAGTTTTCCAATAACTGAGCGGATACACAATGAGATAATTAGCTTGCCAATTTCACCAGTTATGAGCGATAACGAAATACAAAAAGTTGTAGAAGTGGTGAATGAATTTAAATAGATTAAGGATATATAATGAATAATAGCAAAATTCAAAATTTAAAAGATGGTGTTGAATCTACTTCTTTTTATATATTAGATAAATTCAAAATATTTCAAATAGATAAATCGCTAATGGGGGGGGTATAACAATAGCTATAAACTATTAAAAATACCAATTTAAAAATGGGCAAATGCATATATCTAGCTATGCTAAAATGGATAAATTAGCCGGTAAGCCATGTTGTTATATGTTAAAAGATTCTGATGATATTAATAAAATGTTTTTATCTATGGGGCAGAAGTGTTTAGATCATTATTATAAAGCATTTAATAAAGAAGAAATTTGCGAGTTTATCGAAAATGTTGTGCTTAATGATATAGATCCAATGAAAAACCAAAAGGGATAAGTTTTTAAAAGAATTAAGATTAAATTATCCAAATGCAGCTCAAATTATTGTTGAATATATAATAAGAGAGATTGTAGATGTTAAGATATAAAAATATAGCCACTATTATATAAAGTGAAATAAGTTAAATTTTAGTAAAATTTATATTAATAGGTAAAAATTAATGAAACAAATTATTACTTTTGGAACATTTGATGGTTTTACAAAGAGCTACGAATTTGGGCAGTGAGTTATTTGTTGGAGTATCATCTGATGCATTGAATTTTTCTAAAAAAATCGCTATCCTATATATTCTCAAATAGAAAAAATAGAGATAATTAAATCTTTAAAATACGTAACTGAAGTATTTTTAGAAGAGTCATTAGAACTTAAAAGAGAATATTTACTAAAATATCAAGCTGATATTTTAGTAATGGGTAATGATTGGGAAGGCAAATTTGATGAATTTAAAGATATAGTAGATGTCGTTTATCTATCTAGAACGCCTAGTATATCCACTACAGAATTAATAGAAAAGATTAAAATATAACTTATATAAATATTTTTTCAACATAATATTATATGAATTTATTTTTAATAAAATTTGATATTGATTTTTTAATTTAAAATAATTTAAATTAAAAATATTATTCATACATAAGTTTATATCTCCCACCCATCTAATGCATTTTGTAGCGTATCAATCGTAGTTTCTACCATTCCAGCCAAGCTAAAAAAGTAATACCCATGCTGGCGTACATATTCAAAAATTTTCTTATCACGTTCGCCTTTATTATTTTCAGGTTTTACCATTAGCGCCATAAATTCTAGCTCTTGATGAATACAAAAGTTATATGCGGTATACATATAGACATCATTAAAGACTTTATCACTCTGTAATGTTGCCTTTAGTCGCTCGATTCTGTCTTTTAACTCATAAAATTTAGCATATCGTGGTTCTTTGTTAGCGGCTAAATCTTTATCAGCACTCTCTACTAGCTTGCTAATTTTCTTAAATAGTTCAGTAATTAATGCTTGTCTATCCTTGCCAACTTTGATGAAATTTTCTATTAGCGCTCTTTGTTCGCTTAGTTTTTGTTGGCTAAGTTTAGGTGAAATAGGCTCTGGTTTTACTAGTTCTTTTTTAACTCCAGCACCTATTAATTGGCTTACAAGCTGCGCAAATGGCATCTCAATAGCTCCTTTAATCCTAGAGCCGCCCTCAGTAGCATTATATACTTTTACATCTGTATAGGCATTTAAAGCATCAATCATCGCTTCAAAATAGTTTCTAAAAAGATCCCAGGTTTTAATAGATTTTACCTGTGTTTTACCGCCATAGCCTAGCACGGTTGTGATATTTGGCGCATACTCTTTAGAGGCGATAGTAGGTGAGGTCTCGCCAAATACCATTCCCTTAGCATGTGTGGTGCCATCGCTTGCCATTGCTAAATCCTGCCCGATAAATATGATTTGTTTACAGCCTAGTTCTATAGCCAAATCAAGTGCAAAGTGCGCTGTACTAGGACCTTTACACATATAGTTTTTACTATCCTCACCTAGGGCATACTCAAATTTAAGCGGCTTATGAGCAAAAACTGCATTTCTACCTTTTAAAAGTTCGATGGTATTTGGATGAATAAGTGAACTAGCTACAAAGGTTATACCATTATCAAATTCACTCGCTTTAGAATTAAAAAATTCACCACTTTCAACAATTCTCTCCATTGTAGTAACAAAATCTGGCCTAAGGTTATTAAGCTTTAATATCGGATATGAAGCATCAGCAGCGATAAGAATAGCATATGGCGCAACCTCTCTTAAAAGCTCAAGCTGCTTAGTTAGACTAGGTCCAGTAGAGACTATGATGGCGGTTTGATTGCGATTTTGATTTAAATTTAAAATATCTTTTAAGCTATAATTGGCATAAAAATGCGGCATATTTGCTACGACATGCTTCATCCCTGTAAGGGTATCTTCGGCTGAATTTCCGGCTGATTTGATATCTAAAAGCTGGGTGTTTAGAAGGCTTTTATTTATAGCATTTGCGCTAGATTCATAATTTTTAGCATAGTAATCATTATAGATATGAAAGTCATAACTTCGAACATTATAAATAACATCTTTTGAGCTACAAATTATATGTAGATATGACTCATTTAGGTATCCAGTACAAAGTGGCACAAAGCGATTCTCACGCATATCTTTACTAAAATCATTTAGATGAAGCACTATAAAAAATATCTCAATCTCAGGCTCAAATACTATAATCTTTTTATGATTTTTATTTTCTAGTAGGGCTTTGTAAAAGTTGCCATTACCAAGACCATAGAAAAATAGCGATGGATAAAGAGAGTACTCTTTTTTAAATTTGTTTAGCATATCGTTAGTATGAGATGCTGGCGAGCCGCTATAAAGTGGCTCTTTAGTGTGAGTGTTGATTATATTTATATCTAGGCTACTTTTGCCAGCAAATACATCAAATTTACTATTGCTTTTTAAGTCATAAATTGCCTTTGCTAGGTTGAAATTTATCTGACAAAGGGCAATTATATTATTTATAAATAGTGTTGTTCCGCCATTTGCTCTTATATCTTTATCGATTGCTTGGTGAAACTCTTTGACTGCATTTGGGTCAACTTGGTGGTTGTAATTTTTATTAAATATATTATCCATTCCATCGCCTTATTAGATTGTGTTTGATTTTTAAGCTATCTAGCCATTTAGCTATTATGAAATTTTCAGCCTCATCAATGCTGCTAGGCTGAGTGTAATATCCTAAAATTGGCGGCGCAATCCCAACGCCAATACTAGCAAGTTCAGCCATCTGGCGCAATGATATAGCATTTAATGGCGTTTCACGCACAGCTAGGACTAAATTTTTGCGCTCTTTTAGCATTACTGCAGCTGCTCTTAAAAGAAGATTATCGCTAATACCGCAACTAATCTTAGCCAAAGTATTTATAGAACAAGGCGCAACTATCATAGCATCAAACATAGCTGAACCACTAGCTGGAGCTGCGCTAATATCATCTATATCATAAATTTGAATTTTGCTATCAATTTTTTGGCTTAAATTCTCTTTTTGCATAGATAGTGTAGCGTTTTGAGTTATAATTAGGCTAGTATCTACGCCTAGAGAATTTGCACTATTTGCTAATTTGATACCAAGATGAGCCCCGCTAGCTCCGCTGATTGCTACTATTAGTTTCACTCTATTATATGTCCTACAAACTTAGAGTAATTATCTATTATATCTTTGCCTTTTCTAAAGCCTAGAGCGCACCCTTCAAAGGCAAAAAACATTCCAGCTTGATAGCTATTACCGCTTTCATCTTTAGCAAAATCAGCAAATTCTTGATATAAAAATTTGCCATTTGCATACTCTCCATCATTTTGTATCTCTATGCTACCATCGCTATTTATTATAGATACATTTGCACCCTCTCTGGCTAAAAATGGCTTTTTGACTTGCTTTTTACCCTTTAATGGCTCAAAGCTTGATTCTAAAAGTAGTGGGTGATTTGGATATAAATCCCATAGAATTTTCATAATTCCTTTGCTTTGAAATAATAAAGTATAGGCTGGATTTAAGATTATAGCCTTTTGGTTTTTGATTATGTTTTTAATTATTAGCGCTAGGTCACTCTCATCAATGGCAATCATCTCCCATGGAATTAGCTTAAACCAATACTCCCAGTTTTGTCCATTCCAAAATATCCCTTCTTCATCATCAAAGCTCACCTCGCTAGCAAAGGCAAAATCACACTCAAACCCAGCATCTCTAGCAGCGGATTCTAGCAATCTTGTAGTATTTTCATCTTCAACACTTCCGGCTATAGAGCTAAAAAGAATTTTCCAACCCTCATAATACTCATCAAATGCGCTAGTATCTTCTTGAAGCGTTACAAGGCGTTTGAAATTCTCTACTAAAGCCTCATATACATCATTAAACTGAGCTGCCTCATCAAGATTGTTAAATTTAAGCATTGCCCATTGGATTATCGCTGTTTCAAAAAGACTCGTAGGTGTATCAGCGTTAAATTCAATTAATTTAATAGGCTTACCATCTATGCCTCCAGCTAAATCAAATCTACCATAAAGGTGCCAATGAACATCATTTTCCCAGCTAGCTTTAATAGTATCAACTAGATTAAATGGAATCCCAAGCTCGTGA
>JAFVMP010000234.1 GCA_017506845.1 Campylobacter sp. | reverse complement strand
TTTTGGAGCGAATTTATAATATTTAGCCTCTCAGTTACCCACGCCCTTTTAGCTGGAGTTATATCTTTATCTTTTAAAACCTCTTTTTTGATATGATCAATTATTAAAAGCCACTTTTTAACAACTGGAGTACGAGATAGCTTCTCATCGCTTTGATATAAAGCTTCACAGCCTCCACAATTACTATGTCCACAGACTATAATATTTTTAATTCCAAGTGTATAAATAGCATATTCTATAGCTGCAGTTGTAGCTAGATACTCATCAACTAGTCTATAGTGTGGCACGATATTTGCAATATTTCGTACGACAAAAAGCTCACCTGGAAGGGTATTTGTAATTAAATTTGGCACAACTCTAGAATCTGAACATCCAATAAATAGAGTATGAGGTGTTTGTTTGCTACTTAAATGTTCAAACAGTTCTTTATGTTCGATAAAATTCTCTTCCATAAATTTAACTGCGCCGTTTATTATATTGTGATGCAAATTTGCTCCTATTTATACTAAATTGTTTGGTAGAACTGGTCTAGCTAATAAATAGCCTTGCGCATAGTCGATTCCTAGTTCCTTGGTGACTTCTAAAATTTGTGGCGTAGAGACAAACTCAGCTACGGTTTCATATCCTTGACGCTTAGCAAAATCTACAATCGTCATTACCACGCTTTGAGCATTCTTATCAAATGGTAGTTTGGATATAATAGAACCATCGATTTTAATATAATCGATATCAAGTTCAAGCATTCTGTAATAATTTGAATACCCGCTACCAAAATCATCAAGACTAAGCCTACAGCCATAATTTTTAATCTCTTGAATAATTGGGTTTATAACATCATAATCATCAACCCCTTCACTCTCTAAAATCTCAATGGTAAGATTTTGTGGATTAGAACAGCTATCTAGCTTTTGAATAAATAAATTTTTGACTGGTTCATTCATCATATCTACACTTGAGAGGTTGATAGAAAATCTCTTTTTATCCCCAAAACGTTCTAAAAGTTCAAAAGCACGATTGATAACTTGCTTGGTAAGTGCTAGATATAGCGATGTTAGCTTGGCCACACTTAAAAACTCATTTGGATAGTGAATTTGATTTTGCTGATCTAAAATACGAATTAAAATCTCATATGAGCTAATTTTTGGCTTATTTTCTCTAATATCAAATATTCCTTGACACTCGACAATTACTCTATTTTCATTTAAGGCATATTGAATTAGTCGTGTAATAGTGGCGTTTTTTTGATAGTTTTTCTCTATTGGGTTATCGTGATTATAAAAGCTAAAACTTAAATCTTTATCCTTAGCATCTTGAGCAGCTAAAATAGCTTGAGTTAGTCTATTTAAATTTGGCTTATCTTCATTTGAGCTAATACCAATAGTAATAGAAATATTTGGCAAAATCTCAAATCCACCCTCAGTCTGAATAGTGATATTTTTGGATTTAAAATATTCAGTTATATATTTTATATCCTTTTTAATATTATCACCTTTATACCATATACAAAATTCATCAAGCTGCATTCTATATGCCATGGCGTCGATTTTATAGGTGCTAATAGCTAGTTTTATTGAGTTAGCAATGGCAACAAATATCATATCGATCAAATCTGAGCGGTAGAAAAATCTTAAATTTACAAAATCTGTAATCATTAGATAAATTAGTGTGCCATTTTGATTGGCTTTGATAGCATCATTGAGTGAGGTTAAATTTCTTAATCCTGTGAGATTATCAATATTTGAACTCTCTTGCAGTTGAGCGTTTTTAAAGTTTAATTCCTTACTAGTTAATCTCTCTTTTGTGATATCACGTTTTAGGATTATAGCTCCACTAATATCGTTAAATTCATCTAGCATTGGTATCGCAACTATATCTTCGTAGATAAGAATTCCATCTTTTGATTTACTCACAAATTCGTTATATGTTTTAACATCTTTGCTTTGGCAAATTTCATCAAATATATCAGTTCCTTGCATATTCATATTTAATGCACTTAGCTCTTGATTTATAATATCTTCTGGGCTAAAACTGCTTGAATTTATAAATGAATTATTTACACTTGATATTCTTCCAAATTTGTCTAAGATTATTATTTGATTTGGATTGCTATCAATAAGATAGGAAAGCTGCTTTAGCTTAGCTTTGTTACTGCGATTTTGATTGCTTAAAATTCCATTTTTAGTCAAAGCTAAAAATGCTACAACTAGTAAAAATGCCGAACATGTAATAAGTGCATATAAAGCAGAGTTAAAATGCGCTATTGAGTGGTTTAGGAGTTGGTCAATTTTGCTTTCAATTTTTAGTGCTTTGCTTTGGATTTTAAGGTTTGAAATAGTGATTAAGTTATCATTTACATGCTGAATTTTGATTAAAAATTCATAATCAAACTGCTCCCTTGGCTCGTTAATTAACTTGGTTAGATACCTATCAAACTCATCTCTATTAAAATCAGATATAAATCTTGAGTTGATTAACAAAGCATAAGCTTGTGCCATTTGTGTAAAATCTATAGTATTTGGTAGTTCTTTGTTTAGCTCAAATAGACTCTTAGAGATATCTTGACGGATTATATAATAATTTCTAATGATATCATTTCTGGTTTTTAATCTGTTTTTTAATTTTTCTAGAAGTTCAACATGTTCAACATTATAAAATAGTTTTGTAATAACAAAATTTGAGCTGATTTTATCCATTAAAGTGTTGATTTTATTAATACTATTTTCGGTATTTTCAATTGTCGTATGGATATTTTGGAGGTCAATTTGCAGATACAATTCCTCATTTAAGCGCTTTAATTCAGCAAAATCATATAATCGCTCATCTGTTTTTAATAAAATTTGCCCAGTTGATATGATAAAATAAAGGCATACCAAGACAAAAAATATCAATACAATTCTTATAATATTAGTTTTTAAAATATTTGCTTTCAAAATATCATAACTTTCACGCAAGTGGTAATATTTTCGCTGATTTTATTACCATTTGCTAGGTTTTTTATCTTATCTTTTATCTCATGTTTATTGTAGTTTTGTCCGCTGATTTCTAAATGCCAAGCCAAATTTTCTACCATTTCATCTATATTTTTTGTAACGCTTCTATTTTCGTTTATCTCTTTTGATTGAAATTTAATATTTTTAGAGTTTAAAAAGGCCTCTAATCGTGCTACAGGTGCGGCCATATCGGCTCTTGTATTGGTATCCATAAAAAGCTCTAAAAGATCGGATTTTCTTGGTTTTAGCCAGTTCATATATATATGTTTTTTAGCAAGATTAGTAAAAATCTCAAAATCATCATTACTCTTAAGTGCTGGCGACATAGTAAGAAAAGCTATATCAAATTTAAGTTTTTCAACATCTTTTATTGTGCCACAAAGCGTTTTAATATTGCTTATATTATATTCATTAGCGCTATTTTGTAGTATCTCTAGCATTGCAGGACTTAAATCAAGTGCTAGCACGCTTTGGCAAAGTTTTGCTAAGTGCAAGCTATAAACTCCAGTTCCAGCACCAATATCAATGAGAGTTTTGTCTTTAAATTCTATACCAGATTTATCTAAAAAGTCAAAAAAATCCCTCTCAAATGGCCGCATAATGGGGCTAAATTTAGGATAAGTTTTGGATTTTTTATTCCAAATTTCTTGCATATGACTACCTTGAGATTATTTTTTAAATTTTATCAATTTTTGCTTTAAATAAATTTAAGTCAAATCAGATATAATTTTACACTTAATTTTATGGAGAAAATATGGTTAGATTTAGCTTGATTTTGGCATTTTTGGTTGGAGTGATTTGGGCTAAGCCGGTAGTGAGTGCAAGTATTTTGCCAACGGCGTTTTTTGTTGAGCAAATTGGTGCTAGTAGTGTTGAGGTTAATACGATTGTTCAAGAATTTGCCGATCCACACTCGTTTGAGCCTCGAGCTAGTGATATGAAAAAGCTTGAAAATAGCGATCTTTTCTTTGCAGTTGGAATAGAATATGAGGATGTTTGGTTGCCTAAATTTAGCAAGGCGTTTCCAAATTTAAAAGTTATAAAAACTCAAGGCAAAACACCAAAGTATGATAAAATCACTCATCATGATCACCACGAACATGGCGATCATAAACATGAAGAACATGAGCATGAATTTGATACTCATATTTGGCTTGACCCTATAATGGTAAAGGAGCAATCTAAAATAATTGCTAATGCTTTAAGTCAAAAATATCCACAAAATAG
>JAFVMP010000233.1 GCA_017506845.1 Campylobacter sp. | reverse complement strand
ATTATTATAGTAGCAGCTTATGGACAGATTCTACCGCGTGATATTTTAGATATTGCGCCTTGCGTGAATCTTCATGCATCTATTTTGCCAGCATATCGTGGTGCATCTCCTATACAATCAGCTATTTTAGATAAAAATAATCTAAGCGGCATTACAGCTATGGCAATGAATGAAGGGCTTGATAGCGGTGATATTTTAGCCTTTAGTATTCTTGATATTACTGGAATGAATTCGTATGAATTATTTGATAAGTTAAGCATAATGGCAGCAAATTTGACTATTAAAGTATTAAATGAGTATGAAAATATTAATCCAATTAAGCAGTTTGATGCTCTTAGTTCAAAGTGTAAAAAGATAAAAAAAGATGATGGTCTAGTTGATTTTAGTGTTGATAGTGCTAGTCAAATTTGGGCAAAATTTTTAGCATATTATGGATGGCCAGGGATTTTTAGTAAAGATGGAATAAAGATTTTAGATATGGAAATTTCTGATTTAAATGGTGAAGTTGGAAAAATTTTAGGCTTAAGTGATGATGGATTTATCTTAGGCGTAAATGGCGGTAGTATCTTGATTAAAAAAATTCAAGCTGCTGGTAAAAAACCAGTAGATGCAAAAAGTTATTTAAATGGCAAAAGGCTAAGTGTTGGAGATAGAGTATATTTGTGAGTGTCAATCGACACAAACTAAACTAATTGAAGATATAAAATCATTTAAAAAATCTCCACCGTGTGCTATAGTGGCTGATTGTCAAAGTGATGGGATAGGAAGTAGGGCAAATAGCTGGCAAAGTCCAAAAGGCAATTTATACTTAAGCTTTGCAATAGATGCCAAGGATCTGCCAAGCGACTTAGAGCCAGTATCTGCAAGCATATATTTTGCCTATATTTTAGTCTTGGCACTTAGAGAAAAGGGCTCAAAATTATGGCTAAAATGGCCAAATGATATTTACCTAGAAGAGCATAAAATTGCAGGTATCATTACAACAAAAATTAAGAGCGTATATGTATGTGGAATAGGGCTAAATTTAAAAAGTGCTCCTAGCTTTGCTAAGTGCCTAGATATAGAGCTTAGTAGGGATTTTATACTAGATTTGTATTTTAAAAGTTTAAATGCTAAGCCGCAATGGAAGCAAATTTTTAGCAAATATTTGATAGAATTTGGATTGTCAAAGAATTTTTGTGTCCATATAGATGAGAAGCCAGTGAGCCTAAGCGGTGCTACATTGCAAAGCGATGGCTCGATAATAATAAATAATAAAAGGGTGTATTCAGCAAGATGAGTGAGGTTATAACCATTGCCAACCAAAAAGGTGGCGTAGGAAAGACTACTACAGCTGTCAATTTAGCAGCTTCGTTGGCTGTGGCTGAGAAGAGAGTTTTGCTACTTGATATTGATCCGCAAGCTAATGCGACGACTGGGTTAGGCTTTAAAAGAAGTGATTATGAATTTAATATCTATCATGTTTTAACTGGTAGAAAAAATATCAGCGAAATAATATTAAAAACAGAGCTGCAAATGCTTGATATTGCCCCATCAAATATTGGGCTAGTTGGTATTGAGCAGGAATTTAACGAGCAAAATCGTGACTATAAAAATATTTTAAAAAGCAAGCTAGCAACCATCCGTGATAGCTATGATTATATAATAATCGATAGCCCACCAACACTTGGAATTTTAACAATTAATGCACTAACTGCTAGTGATAGCGTTATTATTCCGATTCAATGCGAGTTTTATGCTATGGAGGGTTTAGCACAGATTTTTAACACTGTAAAAGTGATAAAAGAGACAACAAATCCAAAATTAGCCATCAAAGGATTCTTGCCTACGATGTATAGTTCGCAAAATAATCTCTCTAAAGAGACGGTTGCTGACTTGAAAAAACACTTTAGTAATAAGCTATTTAAAGCCGATAATTGCGAAGATGGGTTTGTCATAATTCCTAGAAATGTTAAATTAGCTGAGAGTCCAAGCTTTGGTAAGCCAGTTATTTTATATGATATAAAATCTAGCGGCTCTTTAGCTTATCAAAAATTAGCTCACTCGATAATGGGGTAAATATGGCACTTGGTAGAGGATTAGACTCCATCTTAGGTGATGTTGAGCAAGCATATAATAAAGAATTACACAAAGAGTTAGTAGCTGATATTGAAATTGATAGAATTGAGCCAAATCCGTTTCAGCCTAGACGAAATTTTAGCGATGAATCATTAAGAGAACTTAGTCAAAGTATCGAGCGTCACGGGCTAATTCAGCCAATTATTGTTATTAGAAAGGGTGATAATTTTACACTGATTGCTGGTGAAAGGCGCTTAAGGGCTACTAAACTTTTAGGAGAGGATAAAATCAAAGCAATCGTCGCAAATATCGGCGATAAAAATTTAAGAGAATTAGCACTAATTGAGAATATCCAAAGAGAGAATTTAAGCCCAATTGAACTAGCAAATGCATATCAAGAGCTAATTAATGAATATAAAATTACCCAAGAGGCTTTAGCGTCTATTGTTAAAAAAAGCAGAACGCAAATAACCAATACTCTAAGACTTTTAGGGCTTGATGAACATACTAAAGAGTTAATAGATGAGGGTAAAATTACTCAAGGTCATGCTAAGATTATGGTTGGTCTAAATAAAGATAATCAAAAACTAGTAGCTGATAGTATAATGGGGCAAAAGCTTAGCGTAAGAGATACTGAAAATTTAGTAAAAAGACTTAAAAATAGCAATCAAAGCAGACCAAGGATAGATTTTGAGGATAGAAAAAATTTAAATTTGCTTAAAGATTTAATTGAAGAACTTGGAATAAAATGCAAAATAAACGGGCAAAAAATTACTTTAAATTTAAATGATAGTAAAAAAATAGATAATATGATAAAAATAATTCAAAAAATTCAGTAGAATTTATTTTTTAATATTGTAAAATACTCGATTAGTTTAATGAAATTACATAAGGAGAACCGATGCTACATATAGATCCGCCGTTGTTGCTGATTACATTAGTGATCTTTTTAGGGCTTATCTTTGTGCTAAATTCCATTCTCTACAAGCCTTTGCTTGGTTTCATTGATGATAGAAATAAATCTATCAAAAATGATGAAGAGAGCGTTAGTAAAAATGCTAGCGATACTGGAAATTACGAAGCCCAAATAGAGAAGATCATAGGTGATGCTAGAGCTGAAGCGCAGGCTAAAAAGCATGCTGCTTTAAGCGAAGCTAAAGAGAGAGCAGCTACTAAAGTTGCTATCAAAAAAGAGAGTTTAGAAGCTGATTTTGACAGCTTTATGGCTGGACTTGCCGATAGAAAAGCTGAGTTAAAATCTAATTTAACCGCTAAAATTCCAGAATTAAAAAGTACCCTTGCTGGTTCTTTATCAAAAATGTAGGAGATTTGTATGAATATTAAATTTATCCTATTATTAGCAGCTCCAATGCTTGCTTTTGGTGCTGGTAGTGGAAGCGGTGAGTATGATATCATTCCTAGGGTGATTAACTTTGTTATATTCTTTTCTATACTCTACTACTTAATAGCTAAGCCAGTTAAAGCTGCATATCATGGCAGAATTAACGCTATTGCAAATAGATTAAACGCTATTCAAGAGAAGCTAAAAGCCTCAAATGCTAAAAAAGAAGAGGCTGCTAAAAAGGTAGAAAATGCTAAAGTTATTGCAAATGACTTAACTCAAGCTATTAAAAAAGAGATAGAAATTATGTTAGTTAAGATAGAAAAAGATACTCAAAATGAGATTGCTATCTTAGAAAAAAGTTATGAAGAACAAAAAGACTTTGAAGAAAGAAAGCTTGTTAGAGCCGTAGTTAGCGAAGTTTTAGATGAGCTATTTGCAAGTGATGCTATGAAAATAGATCAAAATGAGCTTATCAATCTTATTATGAAAAAGGTGAGCTAAATGAGAGAAATAGTAGCCAAAAAATATGTAAAAGCACTAATTTTAGCTTTAGACGCTGATGAATTTAATAGAGTAAGTGACGAGATTAGTAAGTTAGCTGCTGCGTTTGGCCTAGATAAATTTAACTACATAATAGACTCGCCAATCATTGATGCGAAGTCTAAAGTTGAGTTTTTGCTAACTTTAGTTAATGATAATAAAAATGAAAAACTTGCTAATTTCTTAATGCTTTTAAGCCATAGAGGTAGATTGCACTTAATTCCAGAAATTGCAAGAGAATTTGAGTATCAAAAAGCTTTAAGAGATGGTAAATTTAAAGGTTTAATCTCTGGAAATATCGAGTTAAGCGAAGCTCAAAAGAGTGAGTTAGAGCAGAAATTTTCTAAGAAATTTGATGTAAATGTTGAATTTCAAACTGTAAAAAACGAATTTAATGGTATTAAAATTGAGATTGACGATTTAGGTGTTGAAGTTAGTTTTTCAATCGATAGATTAAAAGCTCAAATGAGCGAATATATATTAAAAGTAATTTAATAAGGAGTAAAAGCGTGAGTGTTAAGTTAAAAGCTGATGAGATTAGCAGTATCATCAAAGAACGCATAGAAAACTTTGATCTTAGCGTTAATATTGAAGAGACTGGCAAGGTTATATCAGTCGCTGATGGCGTGGCAAATGTTTATGGTCTTAAAAATGTCATGGCTGGCGAGATGGTTGAATTTGAAAATGGTCAAAAAGGTATGGCGCTAAACCTAGAAGAGAGCAGCGTTGGTGTTGTTGTTTT
>JAFVMP010000026.1 GCA_017506845.1 Campylobacter sp. | reverse complement strand
TATCTAGCTAGTGCTGATAGTGCAAAATATAATCAAAAGAGTAATATTATTGAGCTTTTTGGTAATGTAAATTTAATGCGTGGTGAGTATGAAGCCAGCCGCTCAGAATATGCTAGAATAAATCTTGCAACTAATGAAATGAGCTTTGATAGAAGCTTTGCAATGGACAAGAAAAAAGAGATTTGGCTCCAAAGTAGTGAGAGTTGTAGTTCTGATGAGATGCTAAGCGTTAAAAATGCTATTGTATCTAGTTGTAATGTTAGCGATCCAGATTGGCATATAGGATTTAGCAGTGGTGAATTAAATAAACAAAGCAAATTTTTACATCTTTATAATCCTGTATTTTATGTTAAAAACACCCCTGTGATGTATTTACCATATTTTGGTTTTAGCACTGATAAAACTAGAAGAACTGGACTTTTAACCCCGCAGTTTTCATATAATGGCGATGAAGGACTGGTGTATTTACAGCCAATTTATGTGGCTGAGTATAATGAATGGGATTTAGAATTTGACCCGCAAATCCGTACAAATAGAGGGGTTGGGCTATATTCAACTTTTAGATTTGCTGATTCACCGTATTCTAATGGATATATTCGTTCTGGAATATTTAATGAGAGAAGTGAGTATCAAAATCGTGAGAATTTAAAAAATAAACAGCATCGTGGAATTGAATTAGGCTATGATAGAGATAGATTAATTAGTTATTTAATTGATGGTGATTTTAAAGAGGGCTTGTGGCTTGAATTTGTAAATCTAAATGATATTGATTATTTAAATTTACGTGGTAGAGATGGATCTAGTCATGACTCACTAGTGGAATCTAGATTAAATTATTTTATTGCTACAGATAATCACTATCTAGGTACATATGCTAAATACTATATTGATACGGCAAAAATCGGTACTAAATATGGCAATGACGATACTTTGCAAGAGCTACCAAAGGTGCAATATCATAGTTTTTTTAATACCTTTATAGTGCCAAATTTGACCTATTCATTTGATTTTAAATATCATAATTACACTAGAGAAATTGGCGCAAGTGCTAATCAATATGAGATTGATATTCCTTTGGGATTACAGTTTGGATTATTTGATGATTATGTAAATTTATATATTAGTGAGAATTTATACGCATCACATGTTGATTATAATAATGCTAAATATTATGATGGCAATGATTTTTACAATAATCATTATGATGACATAATTAACCATTATCATAGAATCTTGTTAGAAAATGATATGTCAAGGGCATTTAGCAGCTTTTATCATACTATAAATTTTAAATTTGATTATATTAAACCAGGGTATAATAATGGCGATATCAACGAAAAGCTATTAAAGTATTATATGATAAAAGATGGCGCAACCTATGACCCGAATAATCTAGCACTATTTGAAGATAACTTTATCGATAGAGTTTCAAATAGCTTTACAACTGAGCGAATAACATTTGATGGAACTCAATTTTTTTACGATGTTAATGGCCAAAAAGTGCTAAGACATAGCGTAAAAGAGAGCTATGATTTTGATAGAGATGAGTTTGAGAGCTTTGAGAATCGAATAAATCTATATTATGGTAATTTTGATTTTGGTAATAAAATAGAATATTCGCACTTAGACCATGATATCGCAAAGATTCAAACTGGCGCATCATATAGCGGAGCTAAAATTGGTGCTAGAATCTGGCATACATATGATAAAAACTTTTATGATGGTGACGCATATGATAAGGAGAGCTATCTAAGTGGCAATGCAAGTTTAAAACTTCCATATAATTATGAGATATTTGCAGGTGTGGATTATGATCTGCAAAGGGATTATACTAAAATGTGGCAAGGCGGTATCCACTATAAAAGAAAATGCTGGGATTATAGCTTAATTTATAAAGAGGATATCGAACCTAAAAATACAAGTGCAGGCTTAGAGTCTAAAAAAAGCCAGGGCGTGTATCTATATTTTAGCTTCTATCCATTAGGGGATGTGGGATATGATTTTTCCATTGAACAAGATAATAAGGCCACAAATTGATAAGCCCAAATGATCTTAAATTTCAAGATGAACTAGATGCAGCAAGTAAATTGCTAGATGTATTGCCACATAATGAGCTAATATCTGGCGATTTTGTCGTAGTTTGTTCATCTTTAGATAGTGTTGTTTTGGCTAATGCTATTGCTAATGAGCTAGATCTTAGTTATGAGCTGTTTTTTAGTGAGCGACTTTATGCGCCAAATAATCCTGAGTGTGAAATTGCCATAGTTAGTGAGACTGAGGAGATTGTTTATAGCAGTGAATTGGTTAATGCTTTTGATATAAGCTTAGATTTTATTTATGGTGAAGCACACCGTAAATATGAGGAAAAAATTTTAAAAAATGTTTATAAATATCGTAAAGGCAAGCTTTTAGAAAATCTTCAAGGTAGAAATATTTTATTAGTCGATTTAGGATGTCAAACAGGTATTACAGCACTTGTATGTATTAAATCGTTAATAAATTTAAATGTAAAATCTATAATATATGGCACTCCACTTATAGCAGCTGATATATTATCATATTTTAATACCTTGGTTGATAGTTTATATTATGCTAAAAAGATAAACAATTTTGTGGATGTAGATTTTTATTACAATTCTAGAGTTGCAGTAGAATCGGCCATGTCTATTTTAGAAGATAGTCCGCACTATTTACCACTACAAAAAATACAAAAATCAAAGGAGATATAAATGCAGTGCAGTATAGAAGTAAATAATCAAATTCAAATTTTTGATCTAAATAAGGTCGCTAAGCAAGCTAGCGGAGCAGTGCTTTTAAGGGTAAAAAATACCGTAGTACTAGCTACAATAGCAAGAGAAGATACTCAAGTTGAAGAGGATTTTTTGCCTTTGACTGTTCAGTATTTAGAAAAGCAATATGCAGCTGGTAGAATTCCTGGCGGATATGTAAAGCGTGAGACAAAGCCAGGGGATTTTGAAACTCTTACTAGTCGTATAATAGATAGAAGTCTTCGTCCGTTATTTCCAAAAGGCTATGCCTATCCTACACAAATAGTAGTTATGGTATTAAGTGCTGATCCTGAAGTAGATTTACAAGTTGTAGGATTAAATGCTGCAAGTGTAGCCTTGTATTTAAGCGATATTCCAGTTGAGCGTCCAGTATGCGGGGTTAGGGTTGGGCATATTGATGGAGAGTTTGTATTAAATCCTAGTAATTCAGAGCTTAAAAAATCCACACTTGATCTATATGTAGCTGGGGTTAAAGATGAGCTTTTAATGATTGAGATGAGAAGCTTGCCGACATTATCTAATGATATAACCTCTATGATAGCGATGGATCCAGTAGTAGATATGGGTTTATGCAGTGAGTTTATTCAAAAGCAATCAATGAATGAATTTGATGAATCTAAGATGCTTGAAGCGATTAAATTTGCAAATGAGGCTATATTAAATGGTTCTAACGCTTATGAAGAGGCATTTAAAGAGTATAAAAAGACTCCAGCGCAATTAGAGTATAAAAGCGAAATAGAAAATAGCGATATTGCAATATATATAGATGAGTTTTATAAAACTGAAGTTAAAAATGCTATAAATCAGATGGCAAAAAGTGAAAGAGCAAGTGAATTAGTTAAAATAGCTAATCAAATTGCCCTTAGCGATACAGCTATAAGCGAAGGCTGGGATAAGGATTTAATACTAAATATATTAGGTAAATATAAGAAGAAAATCGTAAGAGAACAGATAATAAATGAATCAAAAAGAGCTGATGGCAGAGGGCTTAAAGATGTTCGTCCAATTAGTATCGAGACAAATATATTACCAAATGCACATGGTAGCTGTCTATTTACAAGAGGACAAACACAAGCTTTAGTAGTAGCAACTTTAGGTACTGATAATGATGCTCAAATGAGTGAGTTATTAACAGAAAAGACAGCTGTAGCAGATAAATTTATGTTTAACTATAATTTTCCAGGCTTTAGCGTAGGTGAGGCTAGTCCTATTAAGGCTCCAGGTCGTAGAGAACTAGGTCATGGTAATTTAGCCAAAAGAGCTTTATATCCAAGCGTAGATTTAGATAGTCCATATTCTATTAGATTAGTAAGCGAAATTTTAGAGAGCAACGGATCGAGTTCTATGGCTAGTGTATGTGGTGGTTCTTTAGCGCTTAGAGCTGCTGGAGTACAAAGTTGTAAGCTAGTAGCAGGTGTAGCTATGGGGCTTGTATTTGAAGGTGATAAACATGCTGTATTAACTGATATTATGGGGTTAGAAGATCATGATGGCGATATGGACTTTAAGGTAGCAGGTAGCAAAGATGGTATTACAGCACTGCAAATGGATATAAAACTTGGCGGCATTAGCCACGAGGTTTTAAAAGAGGCTTTATTGCAAGCTAAAGAGGCTAGGGAGCATATTTTAAATATTATGCAAGAGGCTAATAATAATATAGTAATTAATGAAGACATTTTACCAAAATTAGAGCTATTTAGCGTAGATCCATCAAAGATTGTTGATATCATCGGTCAAGCTGGTAAAACTATCAAAGAGATAATTGAGAAATTTGATGTAAGCATCGATTTAGATAGAGAAAAGGGCGAAGTCAAGGTAGCTGGTTCGCAAAAAGGCAAGGTTGAAGCAGCTAAAGAGTATAT
>JAFVMP010000025.1 GCA_017506845.1 Campylobacter sp. | reverse complement strand
TAATGTCTGCTCTCTCTCATCATTACCACCCATCATAGAACCAGCCGCCCTGCTCTTACCAATAGCATCAATTTCATCAATAAAAACAATTGCAGGTGCTTCTTTCTTAGCATTTTCAAATAGATCTCTAACACGACTTGCGCCCACACCTACAAACATCTCTATAAAACTTGATCCAGAAACTGAGAAAAACGGAACTTCAGCTTCACCAGCAACAGCCTTAGCAAGTAATGTTTTACCAGTGCCTGGAGGGCCTACTAATAAAACTCCTTTTGGAATTTTAGCACCTAAGCGAATATAGCGTTCAGGATTTTTAAGGAAATCTACGATCTCTTTTACCTCCTCTTTAGCCTCTTCTACGCCAGCTACATCATCAAATTTAACCTTTGGCTTTTCGCTATTAATTAACTTTTTACTACTTCCCATACCAAGGATACCGCTACCCATATTTTTTTGCATTCTACTGGCTAAAAACATCCAGATCGCAAAGAAAATAAATACAGGGATAACCCATGAAAATAGCATATCACTTAGCCAATTACTCTCACTATAGGCTCCATAGCTGATATTATTCTCTTCTAAAAGTGGAACTAAAGTTTGATCATTAGCAACTTTTTTTACTACATATGATTGACCATTTCCGCTAGCTTTTATAGTGGTTTGACCAATTACTACTTCATTAATTTGCTTTGATTTAATTAGGGATTTTAGCTCTGAGTAGCTGATATTTTTTGAATTTGTACCAGATATTCCCATTTCATCGGGGCTCATACTACGAAAAATCAGCACCATTACCACAGCAAAAATCGCAAACATTAAAATAGGATTTTTATTAAAAAAACTATTATTATTTGGTTGATTTTTATTTTCCATTATTTTCCTTGATTTTTAAATACAAAACTCTCCCACTCATTTTGAGTTAAATTCTCTATCAACTCAAATTCGCTAAAAGCGTTTATAATTCTATTTTTATATTTTGTAAGAATTCCAGATAAAATTATTATGCCACCGACTTTTATCTTAGATTTTAGGTCATTTGCAAGAAATAGTATAACATCAGCAATGATATTTGCTACTACAATATCATAAGACTCATTGCTATTAGTTATAGAACCAGTCCAAATTTTATCTATAGCTATATTGTTTTTTTGCGCATTTTCAAGACTGCTTTGCACGGCTAGTTCATCAGTATCACAAGCGCTTACATTTAGCCCTAACTTTGCCATAGCAATACTTAAAATACCACTACCACAACCAACATCTAGAGCATTTTTATATCCTTTAGAATATTTTGAAATTAGCTTTAGACATGAATTTGTACTCTCGTGATGACCAGAGCCAAAAGCTAATGCTGGATCGATAATAATATCTATTAGCCCATCTTTTGGAGTTTCCCAACTTGGCCTAATATAAAACTCACCGGCTTCAACCGGGGCTATGCCTTTTTTATATTCATTAATCCAGTCTATATTATCTTTAATTTGTAAATCAGTAGTTATTTTGCAGCCCAAGCGACTAGCAAACTCTTCAAGTCCCCACTTGGTATCTTCCAAGCTCTGCTCATCCCTAATGATAAAGCCACTATCGATCTCTTCTATACAGGTAAATCCAAATTCAAAAACAAGATCTTTTAATGGCTCAATTCGCTGAGATGTAACTTTTAATTCGTAATATTTATCTTTCATTATCCAAGAACGTCTTCAAGCTTCTCTTTAAGTACTTGAGGAGTAAAAGGCTTAACAATATAGTTATTCACTCCAGCTTTTAATGCTGTAATAACCTCAGCCTTACCACCCTCTGTGGTTACCATGATAATAGGCATATTTTCATATTTAGACTCAGCCCTAACCTTTTTTACTAACTCTAGGCCATTCATTTCAGGCATATTCCAGTCAGTAATTAACACGCCTACATCTGGATTTTGGCAAAGTATATCCCAAGCTTCCACGCCGTGTTCTGCTTGCAACACATCATTATGACCGAGTCTTTCTAACGTATTTTTTATAATTCTTCTCATAGTAGAGCTATCATCAACAACCAATAACTTCACTAACTATCCTTTCTCAACTTTAGGCGATATTTTATCTAAAATTACTTTTAAAATACTTTAACAGTTAAAAATTGTTATTAAAAATATCACTAAGTGCTATTTTTCCCTCATAATAAGCTTTGCCAATTATAACCCCAGATATTCCATTAGTTTTGCTTGCAGATTCCAAATCGGCCAAACTTGCCACACCGCCGCTTGCAATCGTATCAATACCGCTAGCTTGTGCAATGCTTGATGTAAATTCTAAATTTAACCCACACAGCATACCATCTTTGCTAATATCTGTGGCAATTATCGCTTCAACTCCAGCATCTGCATATAGTTTGGCAAGATCAGTAGCCCTTATCTGGCTTACCTCAGCCCATCCTTCTACTGCTACAAACCCATCTTTAGCATCTATTCCTACAACTATTCTGTATTTTTTAGCCATCTCTTTTACAAACTCAGGATTTTTAAGTGCAACAGAACCCAAAATCAACCTACTAACTCCTGAGTTTAAATAGCTTTTTATACGCTCTTCATTGCGTACTCCACCGCCAATTTGTATATTTAAATTTGTAGCATTTACAATTTTTTCTATAGTTTTTAAATTTACAGCATCTCCAGCAAATGCTCCATCTAAATCTACAATATGCAACCACTTAGCCCCAGCATCGCTAAATCTCTTAGCTAGCTCCCACGGCTCATTTGAGTAAATTTTAGCACTATCCATTAACCCCTTTGATAGTCTAACTGCTTTACCTTCTTTTAAATCTATTGCCATATATTTTTCCATCTATATCTCCATAAAATTTTTAATTATTCTTAGTCCGCTCTCATGTGATTTTTCAGGATGAGGCTGAAATCCATAGACATTTTCATATTCCACAGCACTGACAAAATCATACCCATACTCAGTATAAGCTAAAGCAAATTTACTATCGCAAACAGCATGATATGAGTGAACAAAATACAAATAAGCACTATCACCAAGACCATCTACAATCTTGCTTTGTTTAGTAAATTTAGCCATATTCCAGCCCATATGCGGCACTTTAAGAGGCTTATCAAATTTAGATTCATCAAATTTAATAATACTCCCATCAATAACCCCAAGACCACTATGCTCACCAAATTCATAGCTCTTTTTAAACAAAAGTTGCATACCAAGACAGATCCCAAGAAACGGCTTACCACTAGCTATAAACTCTAAAATTGCATTATCTAAATTTGTATCTCTTAATCTTTGTATCGCCTTACCAAAAGCACCCACACCAGGCAAAAGTAATCTATCATATTTTTTTAAGCAATCAGCATCGCTTACTAGCTCACTTTTAGCTCCTAAAAACTCAATGGCATTTTGAACGCTTCTTATATTTCCAGCACCATAATCAATGATCCCTATCAACACTACTCCTTCTTAAGATAAACAGATAGCAACTAAGTGCAATCATCAAAAAACCAACTCCGCCAATAAGATATATCGCATATAATATCTGACTTGGATCAGTAATTGCAAATTTAAATACCAACATAAGAGATTCAATAGCTAAAGCTATAATAATACTCCCTATAAATCTTACCATTGTTCTACTGCCGCCATTTTGATGATGATTTGGCCGACCTAAAACCTCAGCTTCAAATATCGCCTTAACAAGATCAAATATTGCCAGTGCTAAAGTAAGCACAATAGTGGATTCAAAAACCTCGCTAATATTAATCTCATTAAAGCTTTTTAATACAAAGCTCTTTATACCATGAACAAATAAAACCAATGAGATCGCAAAAAGAGCAATAGAAAAAACAGAATATATAAGCTTTGTAAATTTGCCAAATATTCCATCTACAGAACCAGGGCTAATAATAGCTAAAAGCTCTTTTAACCCAATATCCATACATGCTATATAAAGCAACTCTTTTTTATCATTATATATAGGCATTGAAGCTGTAACACAAAGGCGATTAGTAAGGCTTGATGGATATGGATCAGTTAATACACATCGCTTCTCACGAACACATCTATAATAATACGCCTTATTGCTTCTATTCATTCCTTTTCCAGATATATTTTTAGAATCTAGACTTATGGTATTATCTAGTTGAATTCCATTTTTATCCAATATATAAAACGCATCAAAGCTATCAATCTCATGTGCTATCTTATCAAAACCATCATTAATATTTTGAGCACTTACACCAGGGAGATTATTTGGTATATTTCTATCTAAAAGATGGCATAAATAGGCTCTAGCCTTATAGCGTATCTCACTAAATTCTTCAATCTCTTTAAAAATCACATTAATTCCTATTTTTATTATGATTAAACTCAGGCACGATAAGTTTTAATCTTTGTTCAACTTCTGCGTCGTTTTGACTTTGCAATAGATCAGAAATTTGACTATTTAATAGATCGATATCATATGATTGGCTTTTAGTTACAAAGATACTTTCAAATTTAGTTGCTACATCATTTGGGTCAATTAAAAGCTCTTCATACAGCTTCTCACCTGGACGCAAACCTACAAATTTGATTCCAAGATGCTCTTTATTGCTTAATCTTAGCATTCTTTTAGCCATATCAGCGATACGAACTGGCTCACCCATATTAAGTACAAAAAGCTCACCACCACTTGCAATGCTAGCTGCTTGAAGCACTAATTGACACGCCTCACTAACAAGCATAAAATATCTTGTAATATCAGGATGAGTTACACTAAGTGGCTCATTGGCTGCTATTTGGGCTTTAAATTTAGGTATAACACTACCGCTACTTCCTAGCACATTACCAAATCTAACTGCAACAATCTCAGTAGAGCTAGTATTTGAATTTAACGCATATAATTCACAAACCCTTTTAGTAGCTCCCATGATATTTGTCGGCCTTACAGCCTTATCAGTTGAGATTAACACTACCTTTTTAGTTTCATATTTTTTGGCTAAATCTATAACATTTTTAGTTCCCATTATATTATTTTGCACAGCAATTAAGGGATTAAACTCACATAATGGAACATGCTTATATGCAGCTGCATGAATCACTATATCTGGGCGAAATTTAGAAAATACAAAATCAAATTCATTAATATGAGTGATATTTAACATAACTAAGCGATTACGCTCATCAGCATTTGTAGCTTCATTAATCTGATATAGATTATACTCGCTATGTTCTACCATTATTAACTCACGAGCGCCAAATTTCAAGCACTGCTTACATATTTCGCTACCTATTGTTCCACCAGCTCCAGTAACCATCACTACCTTGCCACCTATAAACGATTCAACAGCTGCGCTATCGAGGTCTTTTGGTTTTCTAGCTAGTAAATCTTCTATGCTAATATCTGTAATTCCCTCATTTTTTTGCCCAATTAAAGAAAATATTTTAATATCTTTAAATCCTAAAGTATCTAGCTCATCATATAGTTCTTTAAGCTCATTTGGCATAAGTTTTAGAGCTATTATAGCGCTTTTTACGCCATCTTCTATATAGCTTTTTAGCTCATCTTTATGGCCTACTTGATAGCCATCGCAGTATGTGCCTACTAGATCTTTTCTACCATCTACTATACCTACGGCGTAATAGTTTGCATATCCACTTTTGAGTCCTTTTAGGATTTGTAGAGTTTTAGAAGTAGAACCTATAATAACGCACGGTTTGCCATTTTTAGCCTTTTTAAAGTCCATTAAAGCTCGTTTTGAAATTCTTAAGCTACCTACCATAATAGCCGAAAGAAGCGCATCTATAATAATAACACTTCTTGGAAAAGGAGCAAAGATCTCCTCATAAGATAAAAATATTCCAAAAAATATTCCCACACAAAGCAGACAAGCTAGCGTAATCTTTCTAGATTCATTTAATCCAAAAAATCTCCACGGTACTCTATAAATTTGAAAAGCCCACAGCATAGCGATCTTTACCACAAGCAAAATCGCTCCACTATATATCATACCAGGGATAAATATTTCAGGTATATCCCCGCTAAATCTAAGTAAAAAAGCAAAATATATACTAAATACAAATATCAAAGTATCGCATAGTAAAAAAAATGCTATTCTACGCCTCTTAGTAGCTCTAATCACAGCGCACTCCTAACGATATTAGCAACTTTTTCTACTAATTCATCACTCATATCAGCACCACTTGGAAGACAAATTCCTCTACTAAAATAATCCTCACTCGTGCCATCTACAATGCATTTAGCACCTTTAAATACTGGTTGAAGATGCATTGGCTTCCATAGTGGTCTGCTTTCTATATCGTGTTTATTTAGTGCTTCTATAACCTTTAAATGCTTATTTTTCTCCTTAAATAAAAGCGTAGTAAGCCATCTATTGCCACGAGAATTTGGAATTTCAGGCATAAATTCAGCTATATCTTTGAGTAAATTTGAGTAGATATCAAATATCTGCCTTTTTCTCTCTACTCTATCTTGCAAGACCTCCATCTGTCCCACTCCAATAGCACCTAAAACATTACTAAGTCTATAATTATACCCATAATCTAAATGCTCATAGTGCAATAGCGGCTCTCTTGCTTGTGTGCTGTAATATCTAGCTTTATTAGCTATGTTTTCATCATGACTAACTAACATACCGCCACCACCTGTGGTTATGATCTTATTTCCATTAAAACTATAAACTCCAATATCACCAATGGTTCCAAGTGCTTTGCCTTTATAAAATCCGCCCAAAGCCTCAGCTGCATCTTCTATAATAGCTATATTATTTTCAGCACAAATTTCTACTATCTCATCCATCTTTGCTGCTTGGCCATATAAGTGGGTTATAATTAGTGCTTTTGGCTTTTTATCGCTTTTATTTATTGCATCCTTTAAGAGTTTTGGGCTAAGATTCCAACTCTCATCGCAGTCTATGAATATAGGCTCACATCTTTCATACATTATAGGATTTACACTAGCAGCAAATGTAAAAGATGAAGCCAAAACAGCATCGCCATCGCCTATTTTTAAAACTCTAAGCGCTAAATGCAACCCAGCAGTTGCTGAGCTAAGAGCTACTGCATTTGGTGATTTAGTATAATCTTTTATACTATTTTCAAACCTATCTACAAACTCTCCAAGTGGTGCTATATAATTACTTTTAAATGCTTCATTGACATACTTTAACTCATTATCGCCCATATAAGGTGCGCTTAAAAAAACTCTAGCCATTATATTCCTCTATTAATTAATGGCTATATTTTATCAAAGTTAGGATAAAGTTAGAATTAATAACGCTAAAAAGTTAAATTTATTCATTGATTTGAGCTTACTATGCTTTTTGTCGCTTTGATTTTGTTATCAGT
>JAFVMP010000232.1 GCA_017506845.1 Campylobacter sp. | reverse complement strand
ATCGGCATCTACTACGGCTGTATCGATATCTACGCCTACATTTTCTTTAATAAATTTAGCAATCTTATCGCATTTGCTTTTAGTGCGACTTGCTAGAGTGATTTTGGTAAAGACTTGCGAATTCATCGCACATTTTACTGTAGCTGCTTGGCTTACACCACCAGCTCCAATTATTAAAATATGGCTCATTTTCCATCCTTATATCTAAATTTTTAGTAATTATAGCCAAATTTAGCTAAAATTCACTCCATGCTCTAAGCAAAAATTACTTTAATAAAAAATTAATATTTTAAAAATACTTATCTAAGCTCAAAAGCAATCTCCATAAAAATGCTATATTTTTTATCTATATTTTCTAAATTTGGCTTTGTCTTTTTAATCGCATTTAGCGCCGCTTCATTGAGCGATTTATGCTGGCTGGGGCGTGAGATTTTCTCATTACTTATACCGCTTTTATCTATTTGAAACTCCACGCCTACTACACCACTCAATCTAGCTCTTCTAGCGGCTCTTGGATAGATGGTATTTTGGGCGATTTCATCTTTTAATCTTTTAAATATTTCGCTATCGCTACTTAATTTGGTGATTTGGTTTTGGCTAGGGGTTGGCTCATTTGATTTTGATGGGCTATTTATAGGGGTATTTTGTTGTGATGATTGATAGGCTGCTCTGGTTAAATTTTGGGTTGTGGTTTGGAATTTTTGGGTTGATTTTTGGGATTTTTGAGCTGGGATTTTACTGGTTTGTGGATCTGGCGTGCTCGGTGAATTTATGGATGAATTTGATGAATTTATAGATGAATTTGGCGGTTTTATTGGATTTAGCGAATTTGGTTTTATATCAGATTCTACTATATAAATTTCAAATTCACTAACTATTTTATCCTTGCCTAAATTTATTTTAGCACCAAAGGTTATAAGAGCCACAAGCACAAAATATATCAATAGTGAAAATATGAATGAAGTTATATTGAGTGCTTTTTGCTCCATTTTAGAAATTTGCTCTTAATTTCACCCAAAAGCTTCGCCCCGGCTCATAAACTCTAGTAGTAGCTGGGATATCAAGCGTGGCTATTTCGGCGCCATTTTTGCTAGTGTGATAGCTATATAGTGCGTCGTTTAAATTTAGTGCTGCTAGCATAATTTGATAATTTTTGTATTTATATCCAGCATTTAGCCCAATAGTCCAAAAGCTATCGCTATAGCCTAAGTCCTTACCGGCGACATTGCCGTAATTTTCTTTATATCTATGTTGGCTAGCATTAGCATAAAAATCCAAATCAACAAACCACTCATTACGCACCAAACCCGCAACAGCTTTAAAAACCAAAGGCGAAATTTGCGGCAGTGGATCGCCATCTTTTAATCCATTTGTATCTTTCAAATTCTCGCCATAAACATACGATAACCCCGCACCAAGCTTATAAAAATTATTAATCAATATATTAGCATCTATCTCTCCACCCATCAAAAGGGCATCTGTATTAAATGAAGATGTGGCGCCATTGTAATTTAAAATGATATAATCATCTATTTTAGACACAAATAAATTTGTGCTTAAACTCAAATTCCCATTATCATAGATAGTACCTAGGTCGATTTGGTGATTTTTTTCGGTTTTTAAGCTCATTCCATCAACTTTTTGAAGTTCCCAAAAATCCGATGCTCTCTCAGCTCTACCAACCCCAGCATATAAGCTTAATGTATCAAAATATCTCTCATAACGCATAAATCCAGATATTGGGGTTTGAATTTTAGATCTATCAAATCTACCAGCAAGATATTTATCTATCTCAACCCTATCTAATCTAATACCGCCAAATACCCCATAATCCTCACTAAGATACTCACTTTGAGTAAATACAGAAGATGTGCTAATTAAAGCATTTTTGTTATAATTTTTAGAAAAGAGTGTATTTCGTGCCTCGGTAGCATTAATGGCATTTTGAGTCATTCTGCTAGAGTGCTTATCTTCTCTATAAGAGCCACCTATATATGTAGTTATAGTATCGAAATTTAGTTTTATCTCAGCTTTAGTGCCGATAATCTCTCTTTTTGGATTACTGATATTATATCTATTTGGCATTGCTGGTCTTAGGCTAAAATTATCCATCACATGATCTATATAGTGATAATAGCCTTGTAAATTCAAAGTGTGGCTACCTAAGGCCTGCTCTAAAGCTAGATTATAAGATTCTCTTTGAAACTTTGTCCCATCCATCGCCCTATCAGCATAAGCCGCCTCGCCATCGCCAAAGTCAGCACTAAGGCTAATAGCACTCTCTTCATTTGGTGTTAATGTGGCGATTATAGCACCTTGTTTGCGAAAATACTCTGAATGGACTATGTTTCCATCGCCATCTTTGTAATTATCGCTTTGGTAAATTCCGCCATTTACTTGGATACTACCAAGCTCATTTCCGCCGATCGCCTCGCCACTTAACTCTCTTTGGTTAAAGCTACCAGCAAGCATAGATATATCAGCACCATAGCTAAGCTCATTTAATCTAATAATCCCCCTATCAAAGAGCAATCCACCATTCACTAGTGCTCCATATCTCACATCTTGAGGGCCTTTTATTATCTTAATTGAGCGGTAATTTTGCGGTGCGATATAGGTTATAGCTGTATCCATCCGACCACCGCAACCGCCGTGAATTTCAGATCCATCTGTATATATAGGCAGTCTAGCTGAAAGCCCTGAGCGATATGATACTTCGCTACCGCCACCGCCTTTTCTAACCATGTTAAATCCACTTATATCAAGCAAAGATTTGGCTAGATCGGGTGAATTTAGTATAGTGTCTTTGGTGATTTGTGTAGTTATGGGATTGTCTAAAATGCTTTTTTCATAACTTTGAGTTACATTTACTCTACCTAAATTTAAATCTTGAGCGTATAAACTCGCAGCGGCACACAAAGCACAAAGCACTCTCATAAAATACTCCTTAAAATATTATAGATTAAGCTAAGATAATACCGAAATAATTATTACTTTGTGCTTAATATTTATTTCAATTATATAAATTTAATAATATCTACTTATCACCCTTAGCACAGGTTTAGCTAGTCTTAGCCCTTTGGAGCGGTGTGAGATTTGCAGCTTTATACTCTCATCAAGTTGCCCTACTGTCTTATCAAATCCATCAGGGATAAACATAAAATCATACCCAAATCCATTATCGCCAAGCTCTTTATCTATCACCTTGCCATGCATAAATCCATGTACGCCATACTCGCCAAATTTAGAACAAATACCAATACATGCTGTATAAAATGCACTTGATTCTTTTAATCCTAATTGAGCTAATTCAGCAATTAGCTTAGCTCTATTGCTTGCATCTGTTGCACTCTCTCCGCTATATCTAGCTGAGTAAATGCCAGGTCTTCCACCTAAAGCATCTACGCTAATTCCACTATCATCGCTTAAGGCTATATACTCATTTTCTAAGCCAAGCTCTTTAATCTTAGCATAAACTGCACGAGCCTTTATCATTGCATTTTCATAAAAGCTTATACCATTTTCTTCTATTTCAAATGGCTTACATATTTCCTTAAGTGCTACTACTTCAAATTCAGCATAATACGCCTTAATCTCTCTTACTTTATCCATATTATTTGTTGCTAAAACTATTTTCACCCAACTCTCCTATTTAAAATTTTTCTAATCCAAAATGCCCCAATTCCCATACCAAACACTAACGCCAAAGATAACCAAAACTCGCCATCACGCCAATTAGTCAAATTACTACCCAAATTTATAAATAACATTGCACTAATTAGCTTACCAATCACACTAGCAGCCATAAATTTAACAAAATTAAACCCAAGCACCCCGGCCATATAATTTACAAAATTATATGGCACTAAAGGAATAAGCCGCAAAAGAAATACTAAAGCAAACTCATCTGTACAAAATTTAGCCCGAATTTGCTCAAATTTACCCCTATCAAAGCCGGAGCTAAAATAATAAGCGATAAAATACATAATGGCTGAGTTTATTCCTACGCCAATCATAGTAGCACTAAGCGCCTCCCAAAAGCCAAAAATTACCCCACCACCAAGAGCTAGCACTCCAGCAGGAAATAAAAATACTGGCAAAATCGCCCAGCACCCAATATAAATCACCCAATCAAATTTGCTAAATTCACCCATTAAATTTATCAAATCACGCTGATTTATACTACATAAAATTGCCACGCAACAAAACATAAAAACGCCAAATAAAATCAATCTAATCATAAATTTCTCTTTTAAAAGCGTAATTTTATCCAAATTTTTGCTAAATTTTGAAAATATTTAGGTATATTTAGATAGAATTCAACCCATTATTAAATCATTATAATACTAAATTTGGATTGTTGATGAAGCTTTTTGCTAGGTATAGTGCATTTATTTATGTAAAATATTTTTTTATTATATTTGTCTCATTGATTGGATTTTATGTAGTTATTGATACTCTTACAAATCTTAAAAATCTCCCAAGTAGTGCAAATTTACAGCTAATTTATGTTAGTCTAACTGCATTAATCTCAATCAATTATGTATTGCCAATCTCAATAGTCCTAGCCCTAATAGTAACTATGATTAACCTGACTCGCTCCAATGAATTAGTCAGCTTCTACGCTTTAGGAATTAGTAAAAACCGCCTTATAACGCCTATTTTTACCATCACTTTACTTATTAGCTTTGGATATATCGGGCTTTGCTGCACACAATTTGCCTACGCCAAAGAAAGACAAGAATCCTTAGAAGATTTTCAAAGCTTTGAACGCTCTACTAAATGGATATTTTTGCGCTTTGAAAATAAATTTACATATATCGAAAAACTCCTTGGCGATAAACAGCTTGCTCAAAATGTCAGAATTTTTGATATGAATGGTTCGCAAATTATATCTCAAATAACTGCTAAAGAGGCTAGCTACAATGGCAACACCTGGATACTTAAAGATAACAACATAACTCAAATACCGCAAAATT
>JAFVMP010000231.1 GCA_017506845.1 Campylobacter sp. | reverse complement strand
GCCGGAGGTGAATCCGACGATCAGCGTCTCGGCATTGAATACGCGGGAAATATCCCGCTTGGAGGCGCCGATGGCGCGCAGGATACCGATCTCTTTGGTGCGCTCCAATACCGAAATTAGCTCGCCCTCATCAAGCTCGTTCCAAAATTTACCATCAAAACCAAACTCAAGCCCAATAAGAGCCAAAGCATAGCTCATAGCACCGATTTCACACTTGATAAATTTCGCATTTATGCTATCATCAAGCGGACTAATTACCATAATTTCATCACTTTTAAATTTATCTACAAGCATCGGAGATTGCAATGAGAGCTTACTTGCAAGGCTTAATATTTTCATTAAAAATCCTCTTTTAAATTTTTAGAAATTATACCAAATTTGAATTATTATGAGATTAAAGGTTGATTATAAATTTAAATTCCACTCTTTTTGAGTGGAATTTAATATCTATCCTAGCTTAGAACTAACAATATCAATTATATTATCAGCTACCATTATGGCAACTTTTTCCATAAATTCAGCTGGACTTGTAAATCCTACACATGAGCAATTTATCTCGCCTAAGACATATTTATCATTACCATTTGTATCAGTATCAAGGATAAAATCAGCCGTCCAAATAAGTGGCAAATCATAATCTCCTAGCTTTGATTTAATTCCTGGAAGTTCGCCTAAAAACCAATCTATCAACTCACTCCACTCTTTTGGTTCATCATAGCGATATTTTGCTCCACTAAATAGCGTAGCAGAAAAGGCATCGCCACCTTCGGCTGGTTTTTTATGTACCACATATACTGGAGTTTTATATAGCATTAGAATTCTTATCTCGCCCTCTTTTATACGCGGTAAAAATGTCATATCTACTAGCATTCCATTATCGCCTACAAGATAACTCTTGCAAAACTCCATAAACTCACCAAGTTCTCTATTTTCAGAGTGATTATCTTTAGCCTCTGTACAAATAATCTTAGTATCTAGTGGCAAGGTATCAAATTTATTATAATCAGCCGGATTTTCAAGTCTTACACGCCAAATTCCTTCTCCTGTCGAGCCTCTATTTTGCTTTAAAACTCTCTCGCCTTTGGCTAAAGTTTTTGGGAAACTTTTGATAAAATTATGCTTATCACTAAACTCTACACCGATTCTAGCAGCTTCATCTTTATCATAATATGCATATGTATCAGTAGGTACTAAATCTGTACTAGCTAACTTAGTTAATGCGTCCTTAGCTCCATATCCTATCATAGCATCAGGGTGCGGCATTCCTACTAATCCAGCCTCACATAAAGAACGAAGTAGGTCAAAATATAGCTTCTCTTCTTTTAAATTTCCAGGATTTACCCTAGAGACATAGCCATCAGCATTTGATAAAGTGTATTCATATATCTTTTTAGTCTCATTTGCATCACGCAAAATCTCATCAGTCAAAAATATAACCTCTCCACTCCAGCCTTTAGCTTTGAGTGCATTTACCATAGGCATAGTATCTTTGCGGTGTCCATCTTCGCCTTTATCACTTCCTCCACGAGCCTCAAAAAATACTATATTTTTCTTCATTCATTCCCCTTTTTAAAATAATTTTTGATTATAACACAAATTTAAAAATAAACAAAATATAAATTTAACCTTAATATAATCCAAATATCAATATTTTATCAAAATATATATGATAATGATTTTAAATAAACTATACAAAATTAGCCGAATTTACCAAATCTACTCAACTAAAATATAGCAAATTTTTGATTTAATTATATGAAAATCAATATCAATATCTATAAATTTAAGTTAAGATTTATCATCATTAATATATAATTTTACCTGTACAAAATAAGAGAAAATCGAGTAAATTTATGGATAAAAATGATCAGATTTCACTTAATAATCTACAGATAAAACCTAGTGATTTAGAGCTTTTAAGTGATTATTTTAGCATTATTCATCACACACCTGGCAGAATTAGACTGCGAGCTAGTTTAAAGCTTAAAAACCTAGCCCAACAAAGCAAAATAGAAGCCAAAGAATTAATAGATAAACTAAATCAAATTCCACTAATCAAAGAGATTAAATTTAATAAACTAATCGGCTCTTTAACCTTGCACTATGATAAAGATATGCTTGAGCCAAGTCTATGGGAAGATGCTATAAATGGGCGCAATCTAGATAAAATTGCTATGATAATAAATAAAAATCTAAAGGATATAAAATGAGCATAGATAATCTTTTAAAAGCGTTAGATGATGAGTATAAAGCTTATAGCTTCTACTTTAGCGCTAGTGAGTTTGGAGCACCATTTACTAATCTTTTAGAGGCTGAGGCAAATCATATAAATGCTATTATTTTCCATCTAAATGAGCTTGGTGTGCAAATACCGGCAAATCCTTATAGTTTTGCAACCCCTAAAAGCTTTGAAGAAGCAGCTGTTATAGCACTACAAAATGAACAAGCAAATGTAGAATTATATAATACTTTAGTAGCTAATGAGAGCAATCCGCAGATAATAGATACATTTTATAGGCTTCAAGCAGCTAGTTATAATAATCATATTCCGGCCTTGCAAAATGCTCTAAATTTAAATCAAAATAACAATCTTTTAGAACAATTAAATCAAGGTAAAACCTTAATAAATGAGACTGCTATAATGGTGAATAAATTAAAAGATGGCTCACTAGGTCAAGATGAATTAGAGGGATTTTTAGGTAAATTAAATTATAGCTTAGTTGGAGGTGCGATTATTGGCGCTTTTAGCGTAATTATCGCAAATGAACTACTAAATAAAAATAAGGAGTAAAATATGGCATTACCATTTATCGCTGGAATCGCACTAGGTGCTGGAATTGCATTTGCATTTACTAAAAGAGATCAGATAGCAAAATCGCTTGGAAACTTAAATTTAGACAAAAAACTACAAGATGGCATAACTACTAGCAAAGCTACTATAACAAACATTAAAGAAAAAGTTCAAGCCAAACCAGCAAGAAAAAAACCAGGCCGCAAACCAAAAGCAAAAATAGAAACTCAAGCGACTCCAAATTCTCAAGATGAGTCAAACCTAAAATCAGCTACCAATCTAAATTTAGAAAATAGCAATCCAAGGATTAATCAATGATAAACACAGGTGCACCTCGTTCAGTGAGTGGACACGCAGTTAGTGGAGCGATTTTGGCACTTATGGCAAGTGGCGCATACCAATATGCTAAGTTAAAAGATGGTCAAATCACTCAAGATGAAGCTATTAAAACTACAATAAAATCGGCACTTGAAGGTGCTGCAATTGGAGCATGTGCTATTGCCGCATCAAACACCATTGGCAATCCAAATAAAAGCACCTCAACTAAAATAGTAGAAGCTGCTACATATATTGCAATTGGTGGGGCCTTTGTCTATGGCGTCCAAAATGCATTTAAACCAAAAGAGTGTAAAATATTAAAAAATCAACAAAAAAGGTTAAATAATGATAAATAATAATCCTTATATTAAAAATGTAAATTCAACCTCAAATCAGTCAAATTTAAATTTTCAAAATATACAAAATAATCAAAATACTCAAAATGGGTTTTTAGATGGAGTTTTTGGCTCTAATGGTAGTGGAGACTTTTTAAAAGGTGCATTAATTGGCGCTGCGGCTACATATATTTTAACAAATGAGAGCGCTCAAAGAGCAATTTTTAAGGGATTTGCTAAAATTTCAACACTTTTTGAATGCGGCTTAGAAGAGCTAAAAGAGCGCTATGAAGATGCAAAAGCTGAAGCTAGTGAGTAAAATATGTCTATAAAACTTCTGCACAAAACCAAATCTAGAGCTAGATTTAGCTATGAAGGTAGTGTAGATCCGCTTTTGCTTAGAGTTGCTATAGACTCTTTGCCAAATGTGATAGATGTACGCATAAATGGGATAATCAAAAGTATAATTATAAGCTACGAAGGCTCATTAGATCAAATTCAAAATCAAATTTCAGATATTTTAAAATCTAATGAAATCAAAAGCCAAAGCAAGAGCAAAAAAGATAGCTACATCGCACTAAGAAGCGAAATCCCAAGCTCATCTGAAGTAGTGCGTGCTGCTAGTGCTTTAGCTATAGCTCCATTTCTTAGAAGTCCAGGACTTAGTCTTGGTTTTAGCCTTTTAGCCTCCTTTCCATTGCTAAAAAGCGGATTAAAAGAGACATTTAGCGAAGGCATCACATCTCGTAGCCTTGAAGCTGCAGCTGTAGCAATTTCACTATATTTAAAAGACTATAAGGCAGCCAATTCAACCAATTTTATGCTGACTTTAGGTGAGTATATAGAAGAGCTTACAATGTATAAAAGCGATGATCTTATCAAAGAGTTAGCCAAACAAAAAGGCGGTCTAGCCTGGATTGAGATCATAGAAAATGATAAGCCAATACTTCGTCAAATTCCAAGCGATGATATAAAAATTGGCGATATCGTAGTAGTAGGTGCTGGAGATACCATATATATAGATGGCCATATAGTAGATGGAGAGGCTTTAATAAATCAAATTTCAATGACAGGAGAGGCTACTCCAGCTAGTAAAAGTAGAGGCGATAGAGTTTTAAGTGGTACAATAGTTCAAGAAGGTAAGATTAAAATCTGGGCTGAAGCTGTAGGCGATCACACTGCTACTAATCGCATAAAATCCTATATCCAATCCACACTAGATGAACGCTCAAATCAAGAGCTAACCGCTTCAAAAATGGCAGACTCTTTAGTGCCAATTACCCTTAGCCTAGCTGGACTAAGTTATGCTATGACTGGCGAGCTAGTGCGCGCAGCTAGCGTGCTTCAGGCTGATTACTCTTGTGCTTTAAAACTCACTACACCAGTGGCATTTAAATCAGCTATATCAAGTGCTGCTAAAGAGGGAATTATCGTAAAAGGTGCTAAAAGTTTAGAGAGTCTTCAGCTAAGTGAAATATTTGTTTTTGATAAGACTGGAACGCTAACAAATGGTGATTTAGAAGTGTTAAAAGTGCATTCATTTCATCAAGACTGGGATGCTAATCAAGTATTAAATTTAGCAGCAAGCATTGAAGAACACTACTT
>JAFVMP010000230.1 GCA_017506845.1 Campylobacter sp. | reverse complement strand
ATAGATATGGTAGGTATCTCAAGTCAGATGGTTACAGCTCAAATCTTTAAAAACTGGAATCTAGAACCTGAGATTGCAGAAGTTATAAAATACTCTTTAAATCCAATTGATGCTCCAGAAAATCTTAAAAAGCACTGCTATATCTTAAGCGTGATAAGTAATAGCATAAATGTATTTGGCACACTCTTACCAGACCAGATAAATAGTACTACTGAGCTTTTAAAACTTTATAATTTAGATGCTCAACTGTTTTTCAGTGCTATTGAAAAAGTACAACATTGAAGGCATTTTTAAACTCTTTAACTACTGGATTAGAGAGTAAATATATCAAGTCAAGTGAGCTTGAAATATTAAGGGTATTGGAACAGATAAAGGCTGTGACTAAGCATAAAAATAGATACTATTTAAATGATGGGTTTGTCTGCGGAAAACTAGATATATCCAGTAATGGAACTGGATTTTTATACCCATTTGATAATAGGTTTAAACAAGATTTAATGATAGAAAATCGTGATTTATGTGGCGCACACTTTGGTGATATTGTTCTAACAAAACTAACTAAATTTAAAAAACCACGACAAAAGGCCGCTGTTATTGCTGTATTACAAATGGCAAATGAGACAAGTGTAGTCTATACCAAAAAAATCGGCCAAGCTATAATGGGTGTAACAATCCCAAATTCCCTTACAATCGCCCTAAAAGCTAGCCAAAAATCTCTAAAAGAGCTTCCGCAAGGCACGGTATTAAAGATTAATAATCTAGATAATGATATAGTAGAAGTCTTAGGCGTAATTGATGATCCAAATGTAGATCAAAAAATTTCAATGGCTCTATATAATAAGCGTGAAATATTTCCTAAAATTGCACAAAATGAGGCAATTAGCTTTGGTAATGAAGTTGATAAGAGTATGTATTTAGATAGAGTAGATCTAACTCATCTACCATTTTGCACCATAGATCCAGTAGATGCTAAAGATTTTGATGATGCAATATATTTTGATAAAAATACAAATGAAATTTATATAGCCATTGCAGATGTAAGCGAATATGTAAGCCCATATAGTGGGATTGATAAAGAAGCTAGATTTAGAGGATTTTCTATATATTTTCCACATATTGCTATTCCTATGTTGCCACGAGAGTTAAGTGAAAATATCTGCTCTTTAAAACCAAATTGCGATCGACTTGCTTTTGTTTTTAAAATCAAACTTAACTCAAATTTAGAACCAATATCTGAAGAGCTTTTAAGCTGCATAATTCACTCTAAAAGACGCTTTAACTATGATGAAGTCGATAGTTTGATTAAGGGCGAATTGGAGTGTCAAAAGGAGATAGAAAATTGGCTAATGTCACTTTTTGAACTTACACAAAAACTAAAAGAAAAACGGCTTAAAAATGGCTTTGACTTTCATACATTAGAACTTAGAATGAGCTTGGATAAAAATGGAGATATTAACTCAACTAGATTTGAAAGCTCTACACCATCACACTCACTTATAGAAGAGTGTATGCTACTAGCCAATAAAGCCGCTGCAAAAAGAGTTAAAAAAGGTATATTTAGAAATCACGCGCCAGCTGATTTAAAAAAGATAAATGACCTTTTAAACGATCTTGCAGTACTTGGTATTGAAGAGCAATATGATGGTGATTTAGTGGCTATGATAGCCAAAATTCAAGTCAAAGCTAGCGAGCTAGGCATAAGAGAAGATGTAGATAAGCTTATTATAAAAGCACAAAAAAGAGCTGAGTATTCAAGCAATTGCACTGGCCACTTTGGTCTTGGATTTGAGTTTTACTCACATTTTACTAGTCCGATTCGTAGATATTCAGATTTAATACTTCATAGAATTTTAAAGGCTAATGATGATGCTAAGCTAACAAACTATCTTATGTTAGGTATAGATGAATTATGTAGCAGCTTAAATATTCTTGAGCGCGAAGCTGATAAAGTCGCTTGGGACTTTATGGATCGCAAATTTGCCCGCTGGGCGGCTAAAAATATTGGTCAAACTTTTAAATGCTATATATATGAAAGCGGTAATCAAACAGTTGCCAAACTTGATGATGAACTAAAAGGAGCTAGAATTTTTTTAAATAATTTTAAGGGCGAGATATTAACTCAAGTTATGGTAAAAATCACAGATGTAGATATCCCAACAGCAAAAATTATGGGTAAAGTAGTAGAGATTTTAGATGTATAAAAAAGATTTTATATCACTTTTAAACTCACCAAATATTCCAAATTTTTTCTTGCTTTATGGGGCTGAGAGCTATCAGGTGGAGTTTTATACTAATGAGCTTTTAGGTAAATTTGATAAAGAAAATATGCTAAGCTTATACTTTGATGATTATAGCTTTAATATTGCTATTTCACATCTTAGCGAGCCATCACTGTTTGCTAATTCTAACCTACTTCATATCAAAAATGATAAAAAAATTCCAGCAAAAGATGCTAAAGAGTTAATTGCTCAATGTCAAAATAATCCAAATAATATATTTATTCTTGAACTTCATGAAGGTGATGATAAAGCCTTAACTGATATAAAAAAGCAATTTGGGTCTAATTTTGTTAGATTTTTTCCACCAAGTAGCGCTTCAGAGGTAAATCAAATTCTGTCCAATCACGCTAAATTTCTAGGATTAAATATAGATAATCAATCGCTTTTATATATCTACAATTTACAAAATGAAAATCTATATCTAAGTGCAAGCGAACTAAATAAGCTTGCTAGTATTGGTAT
>JAFVMP010000229.1 GCA_017506845.1 Campylobacter sp. | reverse complement strand
TAAATTTGATATAAAAGATCCAAAATATCAAGGTTCTAGCGCTATAGTAAATTTAAGCATAAATGAGTTAATTAATAAACCAAATTTAATACTAGATATTTATACTAAAACATTATATAGTAATGATATAAATAATATACTAAAAGCCTACAATATAAATATCCCAATCACGCAAAATAGTGGAAATATGAACGCAAAGCTTCGCTTAATCATAGACCTAAGCAATATAATTATACAAGCCAATGGGGAGTTTATACTTAATGGCGATATTGATATCTCTGGGGCAAAGTTTAATACCAATCATGCTAAAATAATTTTAAAAAACGATAAACTCACCATAGAAAATAGCCATGTAAAAAATAGTATTTTTGATGCAAATTTTAGTGCTTTTATTGACGCAAATACACAACAAGCATGGTTTGATACTAAATTTAACTCTATTGCTATTCCAAATTTACTTGATATTAAAAATCTAGATGATAATATCACACTCGAATTTAGCAAAGCCCCAAAAATCAACTCCAAAACTTTAGGATACGAGCTAAATATTACCAATCCAATTACGCTAAATATACCTAGCATAGAACCGCTTAAGCCCTACTCTACGCTTATAAATGATTTAAATATCACTAAAGCTGCAATTAACATCACAACTAATAATTTTATAGATATCAATGCAAGAGTTAATGATGCTAAATTTAATATTCCAATGCTAGCTAAAAAGGATGGAAATTACACCGATGATAACTTTACCATTAATGTTAGCAATGTTATTAATGTAAAAAGCGATAGTGGCATAGTAGAGGCTAGCATAATTAATGATGAGGTAAATATATTTTTAAATTCAGCCAAAATTACTATAAATTCTAATGCTGCCAAAGGTGATTTTGATAAAAATCTAAACTTTATAGCCAATGATACTATATTAAATGTAGTCGATGTTAATAAAAGTGTATCATTTGATCATTTTAGCGGAAATAAAACTAGCGATACTATTAAATTTGATGGGGAATTTGATGGAGGATATATATCTATTACCGAAGGCAAAGATATATTAAAGGTAAAAGGAAATGGTATATCAGCTACAACTGTCAATGATATTTTAGATCTAAATACATTTAGCGAGGGGGTTTTTGGGTTAAAAGTTATTGGAAAAAATAGCAAAAATTTCAAAGCTGACCTAGAATTAAAAGATACATATCTAAAAGATTATAAAATTTACAATCAACTTCTAGCATTTTTAGACTCTATTCCGAGCTTGCTTATTTTTAAGGTACCTGATTTTAATAATAAAGGCTTTAGTGTTAAAGATGGAATTATCAGGATTGAACGAATCGATGATAATCTAACAATTCACGCTATTAATATCGAAGGTGCAACCGCTGATATAGTTGGCAATGGAACGATAAATCTAGCCACAAATGTCATTGATATAACTTTGGAATTAAAATTATTAAAAGATGCTAGCTCAATCATTGATAAAATTCCATTAGTAAATTATATACTTCTAGGAAAAGATAAAAGCATATCTACAATTATAAAAATTAGCGGAACAATTGATGAGCCAATTATTAAAACACAAGTAGTGACTGATGTATTAAAAACACCATTTAATATAATTAAAAATACTCTAACCTTACCATTTGTGATTTTTGAGTAATTTAGGTTAAATTTAGTTAGTTATAATATCAAGACAAAGGAGAAAATATGCAAAAACATCAATTTCAAACCCAAGTAAGTGATCTTTTAAATTTAATGATTCACTCGCTATATTCAAATAAAGAGATATTTTTAAGAGAGTTAATCTCAAATGCAAGCGATGCATTAGATAAGCTAAATTATCTAAGCCTAACTAATGATGAGTATAAATCACTTCAGTATAGTCCAAGAATAGATATTAAGCTAGATAAAGAGGCTAAAACTTTAGTAATTAGTGATAATGGTATAGGTATGGATGAGAGTGATCTAATCAATAATCTAGGCACAATCGCAAGAAGTGGAACTAAAGGCTTTATAGACTCTATGAGTGGTGATGCTAAAAAAGATAGCTCATTAATCGGCCAATTTGGTGTAGGATTCTACTCAGCATTTATGGTAGCAAGCAAAATAGAAGTAATCAGCCGTAAAGCCCTAAGCGATGAGGCGTATAAGTGGAGTAGCGATACAAATGGATATGAAATTTCAAAATCTAGCCTATCAAGTCATGGAACACAAATTACGCTATATTTAAATGATGATGAGTTTTGTGATAGCTTTAGAGTTGAGAATATCATCACAAAATATTCAAACCATATTCCATATCCGATATTTATGGATAAAGATGAATGGATAGCGCCACAAAGCGATGAAAAAGATGGCCACTATGAAAGCAAAAACTCACAAATAAATAAAGCTAGCGCACTATGGAGAATGAGTAAATCAGGATTAAAAGATAGTGATTACAACGACTTTTATAAACAAATTAGCCACGATAGTAGCGATCCACTTCTTCATATTCATACAAAAGCAGAAGGAAAGATAGAGTACTCTACCCTATTTTATATCCCTTCATCTCAGCCATTTGATCTATTTAGAGTAGATTATCAAAGTGGAGTAAAGCTATATGTAAAGCGTGTATTTATCACTGATGATGCTAAAGAGCTTCTACCGCCATATCTTAGATTTGTGCGTGGGGTTATGGATGTAGAGGATATCCCATTAAATGTGAGTCGTGAAATTCTACAAGAAAATAAGATTTTAGCTACTGTCAAAGACCAAAGTGTCAAAAAAATCTTAAACGAATTAGAAAAAATGCTTAATAACGATAGAGAAAAATACTCTAAATTTTATGCTCTTTTTGGCAATGTGATTAAAGAAGGACTTTATGGATTTAGCACCAATAAAGATAATATCTTAAATTTATGTCTATTTAAATCTACTCTAAATGATAAGCCAATTACTCTAAAAGAGTATAAAGAGACTATGAAAGAAGATCAAAAATCTATCTATTATATTAGCGGTCAAAATGAGAGTATGCTAAGAAATTCACCTTTACTAGAAGGGTTTAAAGCAAAAGGTATAAATGTCCTAATCTGCGATGAAGAGATCGATACAATTGTCTTGCCTATGGTAAATGAATTTGACTCTACTGCATTTAAAAGCATTAACAGCTCAGATATAGATAGCGAAATAGATAGCGCACAAAACTCAAGTAGCGATGAGACAAATGCTCTAATAGTTAAAATTAAAGAAATTTTAAAAGATGAAGTAAAAGATGTAAAAATCTCAAACCGCCTAAGCGATTCAGTCTCATGCCTAATCTATGATAAAAATGACCCAGATTACGCTATGCAAACTATACTAAAACAGATGGGACAAGAAGCACCAAAAATCAAACCAATCCTAGAGATAAACCCAAATCATGAAATTATCACAAAATTAGCAAATAATGAACTAATGATAAATGATGTAGCTATTTTGATTTTAAATATGGCAAAAATTAGCGAAGGTATGACTATAGAAAATCCAAGTGAATTTAGCTCTAAACTTGCTAAAATTATCTCAAAGGCACTATAAATAAATTCTGCCCTATTTTAATGGGCAGAATTACCTAAATTTATATCTCTATCTATAAATAAAATTAATCATACTGTTACGATTATACACACTACTTTCAATTTTTTAACCAATTTTTATAATTTATTCTAAATTTAATCATAATTTACGATAGAATAAATCTACAAAATTTTAATAAATAGGAGTCTGTATGACACAATGGACACAGATATATGATCCACTGGGCAATATATGGCTTAGTGCGTTGGTGGCATTTTTGCCGATTTTATGCTTTTTAGTTTCACTACTGGTATTTAAATTAAAAGGCTATGTAGCTGCATTTTTTACAGTTGTTTTAGCTTCAGCTTTGGCATTATTAGTTTATGATATGCCTTTTTCACTTATTGGTGCTAGCTTTGTACAAGGCTTTGCGCAAGGTATGTGGCCAATTGCTTGGATCATTATTGCTGCAATCTTCTTATATAAACTATCAGTTAAATCTGGCTCATTTGAGGTAATCAAACAAAGCGTTATCTCTATCACTCCAGACCACAGAATTCAAGTTATTTTAATTGGATTTTGTTTTGGTTCATTTTTAGAAGGAGCCATTGGTTTTGGTGGTCCAGTTGCTATTACTGCTGCACTTTTAGTTGGTCTTGGCCTTAAACCTTTATATGCTGCTGGTCTTTGTTTGATCGCTAATACTGCTCCAGTTGCATTTGGTGCTGTTGGTATTCCTATTATTGCTATGGCAAACCTTGTTGGTGTTGAACAGTATGAAGTTTCAGCAATGGTTGGTCGTATGCTTGTTCCACTTAGCCTTACAGTTCCATTTTTTATAGTATTTTTAATGGATGGATTTAAAGGCGTTAAAGAGACATTCCCAGCAATTTTAGTAGCTGCAATAAGCTTTACAGCAACTCAATTTATTAGCTCAAACTACTTAGGTGCAGAGCTTCCAGATATTGTTTCAGCAGTTGTTTCATTAATTTGTACTACGGCTTTTCTTAAAATTTGGAAACCATCTAATATATTTAGACTAGATGATCAAACAGATTTTACAAATAACACTCAACTAAGCAATGGCGAAATCTTTAAAGCTTGGTTACCATTTATCTTGCTAATTGCTTGTATTATTCTATGGACACAACCATGGTTTAAAGCTCTATTTGCAAAAGGTGGAGTATTTGATTATACAGTTGTAACTCTAGCAGCAAACAATGTAGGCACAACTATAGTTGATGCAGCTGGAAAAACAATTGGTCTAAATTTAAATATCAGCTTTGTAGGTCTTCAAGCTGGTACTGCAATCTTAATTGCTGCTTTCTTATCAATTTGGTTTTTAAAAATCAAAGCAAACGATGCGGCTGAGTGCTTCTGGGATACTTTAAAAGAGATGGCAATTCCATGTATTACAATTGGTCTTGTTGTATCATTTGCATTTATCGCTAAAAATGCTGCTATGAGTACAACTCTAGGTCTAGCATTTGCTCAAACAGGAGATGCATTTGCATTCTTTAGCCCAGTAATTGGCTGGATTGGTGTATTCTTAACAGGTTCTGATACAAGCTCAAACCTTCTATTTGGCCCACTTCAACAAGTAACAGCTAGAGAACTTGGAATCGGTGAGGCATTATTCTTAGCTGCTAACTCAGTTGGTGGTGTTGTAGGTAAAATGATAAGCCCTCAAAGTATCGCTATTGCGTGTGCAGCTGTTGGTCTAGTAGGTCGTGAGAGTGAGCTATTTAAATTTACACTTAAATACTCAGTAGCTTTCATTATCTTAATTGGTATTTGGACGCTAATCATCGCATTCTTTATGCAAGGAATTATCCCAGATATCGTAACTAAGGGCTAATATCTATGAGAAAAGTATATTTTTTCGCTACTTGCCTTGGCAGTGCTGCTATGCAAGATAGCGTTTTAAATGCTATTAAACTTCTACGCCGTGAGGGCGTAGAGGTGATTTTTAAGAAAAATCAAACCTGTTGCTCTCAACCATCTTTTAATAGTGGCTATTTTAATGAGAGCAAAACTGTAGCTATGCATAATATTAATCTATTTGATGAAGATATTCCAATCATTGTTCCAAGCGGCTCATGTGCTGGTATGATGGGTCATGACTATTTACAACTCTTTGAAGGAAGTCCTGAATTTGATAAAGTTCAAAGATTTGCTGCTAGAGTCTATGATTTAAGCCAATATCTAGATGAAATTTTACAAGTAAATTATGAAGATAAAGGTGAAAAAATCAAAGTCGCATGGCACTCAAACTGCCACGCTTTAAGAGTTGCTAAAAGCGTTGAAGCTAGTAAAAATCTAATTCGCAAATTTGCAAATGTTGAACTACTTGAGCTTGAGCATGAAGAGGAGTGCTGTGGTTTTGGCGGTACATTTGCAGTAAAAGAGAGCGATATATCAAATGCTATGGCACTAGCTAAGATTGAAGATATTAAAAACACTGGCGCTAGCTACTTAATTAGTGGCGATGGTGGATGCTTATTAAATATCTCAGGCACAATGAAAAGAAATGGTGTAGATATCAAATGCTTACATCTTTATGATTTTCTAATTAAACGCCTAGAAGGAGCGCCACTATGAGTAAAAAATTGCCACATGACCAAATCGTAAAAATTAAACTTGGTGACTCGCAACTAAGACAAAATTTAACAGTAGCTATGCATACGCTACAAAAAAATCGTCTAAATGTAATAAATGCTAAATTTAAAAACTGGCAAGGATTAAGAGATAAAGCTAAAAAAGCTAAAAATAACGCTCTTATGAGTCTATCTGATAGGCTTATTGAATTTGAAAAAAATGCCACAGCAAATGGCATTAAGGTGCATTGGGCAAGCTCAGCTACTGATGCTTGTGAAATCATATACGAACTAATGCGACAAAATAATATCAAAAAGATATTAAAAGGTAAATCTATGGCTAGTGAAGAGATTGGGCTAAATCACTACCTAGCAAATAAAGGCCTTAATGCAATTGAAACTGACCTAGGCGAGCTAATAATCCAACTAAATGATGAAGCTCCCGTGCATATAGTGGTACCAGCAATTCACAAAAATCGAAATGAAATTGGCAAAATATTTCAAGAGAAGTTAGGAGCTGATTTAGAAAATGAGCCAGAAAAGCTAAATCAAATAGCTAGAAAACATCTAAGAGATCAGTTTGAAGGTCTTGAGATGGGGCTTAGCGGAGTTAACTTTGCTATGTCTAAAGAGGGTGCATTTTGGCTAATTGAAAATGAGGGCAATGGTAGAATGTGTACTACTGCTCCTCAAATTCATGTTGCACTTTGTGGAATTGAAAAAGTTATGGAGAGCTTTGAAGATGCTGCTACTATGGTGCATCTACTTACTCCATCTGCTACAGGTCAATTCATCGCTACATATAACAACATAATAACAGCTCCACGCAACGAAGAGCTAGATGGCCCAAAAGAGGTGCATTTAATACTATTTGATCATCATAGAAGCGATATGCTAGCACATCATGACTACTATGAGGCGCTTAGATGTATCAGATGTGGGGCGTGTATGAACTTCTGTCCAGTATATGATAAGATTGGCGGTCATAGTTATCAAACTATATATCCAGGGCCTATTGGTGAGGTTATAAGTCCAAATATATTTGGTATGGAAGCAACTGGCGATATACTTACATTTTGCTCATTATGCGGCAGATGTAGTGAAGTATGTCCTGTTAGAATCCCGCTAGCTGATCTAATCCGCAAACTAAGAGCCAATAAAGTTGGTCAAGGTAAAAATCCACCACTTAGCACACAAAACGGCCATAAAAATAGAGGCGAAGCTTTTGCTATGAAGCAATTTGCAAATGTTGCTACAAATGGAGCTTTATGGAGATTTAGCCTTAGCAAAGCTCATCTATTTAACAAAGCTTTACATAAATTCCAAAACTCTATTCCAGTAATAAAAAACTGGAGTAAATACAAAGAGCTACCACAGATCAAAAAAGATCTATACAAAGAGCTTGAAAATATGGAAGGTGTCCGCTATGAATAGAATAGATGAAATTTCAACTAAATCAAAAGAGATGATTCTATCTCGATTAAAAGATAGCTATAAAATTGCCGGATTTGAATCTAGCAATAGCATAGATCCAGTAGAGCATGTTCAAACTACTAATAACCCGCTTGAAGAGATGAAGCAAAAGATGAGTGATAATAAATATGTCGTTCATGAGTGCGATCCATCAAAATTAGAAGAAACTATAAATGAAATTGTAGCTAGCTATGGATATAGCAAAATGATCTATGGAAGTGGGTTAAATTTAAATTTAGATAAAATCAATGCAAGCTCTAAAATATGCTTTGATAAACCTATAGAGGAGCTTAGAGCTGATGTATTCCATAGTGAGTTTTCTATCGTTCATGCCGAATATGGCGTAAGCTCTCATGGCGTAGCTTTGCTAAAATCTAGTCAAGCCCAACCTAGAATGCTAAGCCTAGCACCAAATCTTTGTATAGTTTTACTAAAAAAAGATAGAGTAAAAAACTCTTTAGCAAGTGCATTAAATGCTCTAAAAGCTGATCAAAATGGAAAACTTCCAAGCAATATATTATTTATTGCTGGACCTTCAAGAACTGCTGATATTGAGCTTATTACTGTTTTTGGTGTTCACGGCTCACAAAAAGCACACTTAATATTGTACTAATAATAAATATCTGCATGAATATCCATGCAGATATTACTTAATATTAAAATCTCTTAGAGTAATTGTAAATTTAGTTTGATTATCCTTGCTTTGACACACAATAGAAAAACCAAGCTCATCACAATATCTCTTAACTAAGCTAAGCCCAATCCCAAAACCACCATTTTGCGTATCAAAACGGCTAAATTTATCATAGATTTTATCTAAATTTTCTTTTGAGATTACTGTACCAAAGTTGATGATTTCAAAGCTATTTTTATCTAAATTTATAATAATTTTACTATTTTTACTACTATATTTTATTGCATTTGATATAAGGTTATCAATAATTTTACCCAATTTTTGCATATCGCTATTTAATTCAAAAAAGATAGAGTTAATCTCAAATTCAATCCCCTTAGCATTAGCAGAAAGCTCAAATAGTTTAATGCGACTCTCAATTAATTTTTGCACATCAAATTTACTAATACTATTTGGATTATTTTTTAAATTTAATGCTAAATCATTATAAATTCCACTTAAAGTCTTAGCTGCAATTTTTATATTATCTAGATATTTTGG
>JAFVMP010000228.1 GCA_017506845.1 Campylobacter sp. | reverse complement strand
TTCTTGCATAGCAGCCATATCAGGTGGTAAATTTGATCCAGCTTCAAAACTTGCTTGGTCGATTTCTAGCTCAATAGTAAGGTCGTCAAGCTTGCCATCTTTTAGTTTTTGTTTCATCTTTTCATAGCTGATTTGGTATTGTTCTTTTTTCTCATCAGTTGCACCATTTGGGAGTGGTGGAAGAAGCTTTTCTAAGATTTTTTTCTCTATATACTCTTCTATTTTGTCACTATTTTTCTCACGATGTTCTTGCTTTACTAAATTTAAAGCTGCCATTGCAAGATCTCTAATCATAGATTCTACATCTCTACCTACAAAGCCAACTTCAGTATATTTACTAGCTTCAACCTTGATAAATGGCAAGCCAAAAAGCTTTGAAAGACGTCTAGCAATCTCTGTTTTGCCTACACCTGTTGAGCCTATCATTAATATATTTTTAGGCACTATATCATCTTGAATATTAGCTGGCAATTGCATACGTCTATAACGATTGCGTAAAGCAATAGCAATAATTTTTTTAGCATCGTTTTGACCGATTACATAATCATCTAGAAATTTTACTATATCTTTTGGTGTTAAGTTCATATTTTAATCCGTTAATGTATAAGTTTTTATATTTGTATTTGTATAAATACAGATCTCTCCGGCTATTTTTAGACTCTCTTTTACCAATTCTTCGCTACTAAGCGATCCAAATTTATCTAAAGCCCTAGCAGCTGAGAGTGCGTAATTGCCACCACTTCCGATGGCTGCTATCTTGCCATCTTCTGGTTCTACTACATCTCCTGTTCCACTTAGCAAAAATATATGATCACGATTTAGTACTAGCATCATAGCCTCTAATTTTCTTAATACTTTATCTTTTCTCCACTCTTTGCTAAATTCAATTACAGCCTTAAGTAAATCACCCTTGACTCCATCAAGAATTCTCTCAAACATATCAAAAAGATTAAATGCATCAGCAGTTGACCCAGCAAATCCGGCTAAAATTTTACCTCCATAAAGCTTTCTAATCTTTACAGCATTACCTTTTAAAATAGTAGAACCAAAGCTAACTTGACCATCGCCACCTATTACAGCAGCGTCTTTGCCTCTATAAGCTAGTATAGTAGTAGCATGAAACATTATTCACCTACTACTTCTATTTTAAATTTAGCATGAATTTGGTGAGTTAGTTTGATTGATATTTCGTGCTCACCAAGGGCTTTTATATTATCACATTCTAAAGATTTTTTATCTATTTCATAGCCTTTTTGATCTTTTAATGCTTTTGCTATCTCATCTTTTGTTATGCTACCAAATGGAGTTCCGTTAGCTCCTAATTTTGTTTTTATAGTTATTTTAACGCCAGCTAATTCATCTTTTAGCTTTTCATTTTGGCTAATCTCATACTCTTTGATTTGGGCTTCATTTCTTTTGGCTGCTTCCCACTGTCTTAGCACAGCATCGGTTGCAGCTTTTGCTAAACCTTTGCCTATTAAGAAGTTATTGCCATAGCCATCTTTTACCTCTTTTACCTCTCCAGCCTTGCCTAGACCTTTTACATCTTTTATTAGTAGTACTTTCATTACTTTTCCTTTAAATTTGATTTGGGTTATTTTACTTTTTTATGTTAAATTTTTGGTTTTAAATTTAGTGCTTCCACTTCCACTTAAAAACTCATCGTTAGCAATATCTAGCTCACGATAAATCTGCTGACATGGCTTTAAAAGATCATTTAACTCTATATTTGTAAAATTTACTAAAATTTCGCTACTTTTTAGCTTTTTTAAATCTCTAGCTAAACTCTCATCAAATCCATTAAAATTAGCTCTATATTGGTTAAAAACTTTTGGAGTAGAGCAAAAAATAGGGCTAGTGATAATATCTAAATTTGGTATATCATCATCAAATTCTTCTACAATCTCACCAATTCCACTTACATTTGCAGCTTTAAATTTACTTACAAAGAATGCTACATCAGCACCAATATTATGTGCTATTTGCATTAATTTTTTTTGTGAAATATTTAAATTTAATCTATCATTTACTAAGTGTAAAAAGGTTGCTGCATTACTGCTACCACCACCTAAGCCACCACCAACTGGAATATTTTTAATTAGACTTACTTGATGGAATTTAAAAAACTCTTCAAGCTGTTTGCTAAAACCAAGCGCTACTAAAGCATCATAAGCCTTAAAGATAATATTATCACTAAATGGATTATCTATAATAAGGCCATCACTTATTCGTTTAACTAGCTCAACCTCATCATATAACCAATCACAAATAATAAATCTAGAGCTTAGTTCATGATAGTTCCCACGAAATCCAGTAATTTTTAAGAAAATATTAATTTTAGCAAAACTTCTCATTTAAATATCTTTTTGGCTAGAATTTCTAGCAAATTTTGCTTTGGCTCGCTAGCAACTGTGTTATTATCGGCAATCTCTCTTACTAACTCTTTGCGTAGAATTAAGATATCTTTTGGTGCTTGAATTGCTATTTTTACATTTTGTGTACCAATACCTAAAATTGTAATTTCGATATCATCTCCAATTTTGATTGATTCTGTAACTTTTCGTGTTAATATAAGCATTTCTCCATCCTATTTATTGCGTATTTTACCTCTTGGTTTTCTATTTTAATTATACTAAAAGTATCATCTAATTCAATTAGATACTCCCCATCGCTACTAGTTTCAAAATCACTACATTTAAGTTTTTTACCTAAAATTATATCCTTAGTATCGCCTTTATAGCTATTTTTAGTTAAATTTAGATATTCTAATGGATTTAGCGGTATTTCATTTTCAAACTTAAATTTACCTTCACTCAATCGTTCAAGTGCGCTAAGTGTGCCAATTTGTCCTAAATTTTTGGCTAAAATTTGTGCATAAGAGCGTATATACGACCCAGCTGAAACTGCTATATCAAATGTGATAAATGGGTGGCAATAGCTTATAAATTTGGTGCTAAAAACCTCCATTTGACACTCTTTTAACTCAAATTCACTCCCAGCTCTAGCTAGTTCATAAGCTCTTTTACCATCAATTTTTTTAGCACTAAATTTTGGTGGTGTGTAGCTTATTTTGCCTTGAAGATTTTGTAAAGCGTTTTTTATCTGTGCTTCATCTAGGGTAGGTGGAAGGTGAATTTGGTCGATATTTTCATTATCTCCACTATTTGAACTAGCCCCTAGCCAAAGCGTAGCTCTATAAATTTTAGGTTCTATATTTAAGTAGTTAAATAGTTTTGTATATGCCCCAAATGCTACAATCAAACAACCACTTGCAAAAGGGTCTAAAATGCCAGAAAATCCAGCCTTTTTTACTCCATATTTACGCTTAAGCTGACTTAAAAAGTGGTTTGAGACCACTCCTTTTGGTTTGTATGCTACAAATAGTCTATTCATATAACTTTCTCTACAAACGATGACATTATATCTTTGATATTTCCGCCAAAATTTATTTTTAATTTAAATTCATTTTTAATCTTTGTTACTTCTATTACGCGTCCTATGCCAAATATTTTATGCTTGATTAAATCCCCTTTTTTAAACTCATTTTGACTTTCGATTTTTAGTGAGCCTTCACATAATCCAGCTTCGCTTAAAAATCTTGATCTATTTAGCTTGGTTCTTTGACCTTTATAAAATCTTGAATTTGAGTATGATAGATTTAATCCTTTTTTAGCTCTTGTAATTGCTACATATGCTAGGCGTCTTTCTTCTTCTATATCGCTTCCATCACCGAGCAATGGGAAAAATCCCTCCTCAAGCCCAATAACAAAAAGATGTTCAAACTCAAGTCCCTTACTAGCATGAACACTCATAATAGATATAGCATCATCACTAATTCTATCTTGTTCGCTCTCAAGTGCAAGCTCGTTTAAAAACTCCTCTAAATCAAATTCAGGAGTATTTAATATATGATCTTTTAATAAAGCATAAAACTCATCTATATTAATTACTCTTTCAGCACCATCTGGCAAACTCTCATAATATGCCTTAATCCCAAATGTAGAATCAAATTTGCTTATTAAATCATATGGAGCTAAAGTAGAAAGCTCTTTGATATTATCTGCTAGCTGGATTAATGTTTGGCTTAGCTTTTTGCTTAATACATCTTCACCAGCCATATATATTGCATTGTATAGCGAAGCTTTGCTATCAAAAGCAAACTTTTCTAGTTTAGCTAGACTTACCTTGCCTAGGCCTCGTTTTGGACGATTAATAATGCGAGTGAGTGAAAAATCATCATTTGGATTTAAAATCAGCCTTAGATAGCTTATAACATCTTTTATCTCAGCTCTTTCGTAGAATTTGACCCCGCCAACCATTTTATATGGAATTCTAGCCTTATTTAATCCATCTTCTAAGCTTCTTGAGAGTGCATTTACTCTATATAAAATTG
>JAFVMP010000227.1 GCA_017506845.1 Campylobacter sp. | reverse complement strand
TTTTTTCTCAGCAGTTAAATCATCTCTTTTTGAGTGAATAACGCCTTTGCTATCACACATTATGATATTTTTAACACCAACGCTTTGATACATTTTTGCGCATGCGATACCAGCTGCACCACTACCGCTTACTACAACTTTTATTTTGCTAATATCTTTGCCATTAATCTCTAAAGCATTTAATAAGCCTGCAGTTGTGATAATAGCTGTGCCATGTTGGTCATCATGCATTACTGGAATATTTACGCTTTCTTGAAGTTTTTTTTCTATATAAAAGCATTTTGGAGCGGCTATATCTTCTAAATTTATACCACCAAATGTAGGAGCTAGAGCCTTGCATATTTCTACGATTTTATCAGGATCTTTCTCATCAAGTTCAATATCAAAAGCATCTACATTGGCAAATTTTTTAAATAAAACAGCTTTCCCCTCCATTACTGGTTTGCCAGCTATTGAACCTATATCACCAAGCCCTAAAACAGCAGTGCTATCAGTGATTACTGCTACTAGATTGCCTTTATTTGTATATTTATAAGCTAGTTCGTTGTTTGCGCTTATCTCCATACAAGGTTCAGCAACGCCTGGGCTATATGCTAGACTTAAATCTTCAGCACTTACGCAAGGTTTTTTGACATTGATTTCTATCTTGCCATCTATGTGATAATCAAGAGCTTTTTGTTTTAAACTCATATTATTTCCTTAAATTAAACTTTAAATTATAAAATAATGTAGAATTATAACCTAAATTTATTTTATAGGAGGTAAATATTTATATAATAGATAAAATTTATTATTTAGGTGTTACTTTTTGTAAATTAAATGGTAAATTTAAGCTATATTTAATAAAATAAAAGCCAGAGCCTTAAGCTCTAGCTAAGTTTTATAAAGATTTTAGGAAGTTTTGGATTCTTGATTTTAACTCATCAAGACCGATAAATTCTATAACTTCAAAGATACTAGGACTTACTGCGCTGCCTGTAATTGCTATTCTAATTGGTTGGGCTAGATCTTTTAGCTTTTTACCTTTTTGAGTTAGAAATTCATTTGTCATCTCTTCTATTGCTTTAGCGTCCATATTGGCATTACCAAGAGAGTTGGCAAATTCGCTTAAAAGTAGCTTATTATCATCATTTATAAATTTTTTGACAGCATTTTGGTCATAATCTGTTGGTTGATTGATGATAGCAAGAGCTGAGGCTTTTAGTTCTAAGAGAGTTTTTGAACGCTCTCTTAATAGATCTAGTAGCATTTGGCCTTTATTTATTGCTCTAAAATCTAATCCAAAATATAGCATATCATCAGCTAATCTTTCAAATGGTAAAGTTTTTATGTAGTGAGCATTTAGCCATTCTAGTTTTGATGGATTATATGTAGAGGCTGATTTGCTTAAATTATATGGATCAAATAGCTCTAACATTTGATGCATACTAAATATCTCATCATCTCCATGACTCCAACCAAGACGCACTAAGAAATTTAGCAATGCCTCAGGCAAATAGCCCATATTTTTATACTCCATTACATCTGTTGCTCCATGGCGTTTGCTTAGTTTTGCTCCATCGCTTCCATTGATCATAGCTACATGAAAAAATTGCGGTATTTTAAATCCAAGTGCTTCATATAGTATAATCTGTTTTGGCGTGTTGCTTAGATGATCATCGCCTCTAATAACATGTGATACACCCATAAGAGCATCATCTATAACAACACAAAAGTTATATGTCGGACTTCCATCGCTTCTAGCAATGATAAAATCATCTAAGATATCCTCGCAGTTGAATTTAATATATCCCTTAACTCCATCTGTAAATTCAATTACTCCATCAAGTGGAGCTTTTATACGAATAACTGGTTCTATACCCTCTGGTGGAGTGCCATTAAAATCTCTATATCTACCATCATATTTTGGCCTTTGCTTATTGGCTTCAGCTTGAGCTCTCATTTGAGCTAGCTCTTCTTGAGTAGTGTAGCATTTATAGGCTTTGCCATCTTTTAGTAGTTGGTCAATATATTTTTTATAAATATCAAATCTTTTTGATTGATACTCTACTTCGCCATCATAATCCAACCCGCACCAATTAAAAGCTTCTCTAATAGCAATTGTGGCCTCTTGCGAGTTTCTTTTAAGATCGGTATCTTCTATTCGAAGTAGAAATTTACCGCCATTTTTGCGAGCATAAAGATAGCTATATAGTGCAGTTCTAAGCCCACCAATGTGTAAAAATCCAGTTGGAGATGGAGCAAATCTTGTAGTTAGCATTATAATTATCCTATTATTTATTTAAATTTGGATATAATTTTAGCTCAAATTTGCTTTAATAAAGGTTTTATATGATAAAAAATTTAATTTTTACAGCACTATTTTTGGCTATTTGTGCTGATGCTAGATATGTTGGTGGATTAGTTGCTACTGTAGATAATGAGCCTATTACAACCTATGAATTAAACAATATAATGAAAAAAATGAATATAAATAAAGAAGAGGCTTTAAATTTGCTAATAAGAGATAAGCTTGAACTTGCTCAAATAAAAAAATTAAATATAACTGTTAGCGAATTTGAAATTGATCAAAAGATAGCTCAATTAGCCTCATCAAATAATATGAGTGTTAATAGTTTTAAAGAGTTATTAAAATCACGAGGTACAAGCGAAGCAAAACTGCGTGAAGATATGCAAATTTCGATTAAAAAAGAGAAACTATATGCTGGAATTTTAAACACGCCAAATCAAAATATAACTCCACAAAATGCTAAGAGATTTTATGAAAATAATCCTAGTTTGTTTTTGCAGTTTGATAAGGTGAGTTTGATTCGATATTTATCAAATGACGCTAATGCTTTAAATCTTCAAGCAAAAGATTATAAATCAAATATAAAAGGCGTTCAAAAAGAGAGTATGACACTAAGCTCATCTGAGATTGCTCCGGGGTTAGTTTATATATTTAATAATACACCAAATGGAAAATTCACTCCGATATTAGAAGGGCCAGCAGGTTTAGAAAGATTTTATATAATAGCTAAAAATGGTTCGGTTCTACCACCATTTGAAGTAGTAGAACAAGCTGTAGTAAATGCAATGGTAGAACAAGAAAGAGAGATTGCTATAATGGATTATTTTAATAAATTAAAGGTAAAAGCAAATATAAAATATATAAAATAATCTAAATTTGACTCTTTATTACATTTATTTTAGAGCTATTTTTAAGCTTTGCATCATCTTTGAAAATAGCTCTAACCTTATCCATGCCGATATAAAACTCCTTCATCAAGCTAAGCCATAAATATCTACCAAATTGAGTTGATTTTATATTGTTATTTTGAATTTCTATCGCACCAACAAGCCTTAAGAGATTGAGTTCTAAATTTAGAGTTTTATATAGATTTATATTGTTTGTTTGATTAAATTTATTAGTATTTATAAATCCGCTAAAAATTTCGGTCAAAAATAGATATTTTACCCGCTCTTTTGAGCTAAATTTGCAATTTGCAATTACTGAACTTTGTTGGTTTTGAATTTTTTCATTATATTTATTTAGATTAAATGCATTGATAAAAAGCTCCCCACCAAGAAAACTAAATCCACCACTTCCAATTCCTAAATACTCATGTTTTGAGCTTACATATTCATCATTTAGGCTAGATTTTTCTTTGGCGTATGACCAGGCGTTATTTTTATAATAATCTTTGAAATTCTCCTCTATAATAGAGTAGAACTCATACTCGTTATCTTTGTAACTATTGCCTAAAGTAGAAGCAATTTTGGCTTTGGTTAAATTTGATTTCATCAAGGGATAAAATGTAATTTGCTGTGCTCCAATACTTTTGGCTAGATTTATATCATTTAGTAGCATATCTTTAGTTTGATTTGGGAAGTTAAAGATTAGGTCTATACTTGTAACTGGTAAGATATTAATTGCATTTTTTAGTTTATTTACTAGATCAACACTTGAGCCAAATTTCTCATATCTGCCAACACGCTTTAAAATATCATCATTAAAGCTTTGCACACCAATACTTAGCCGACTAATTAATCCTTTGAAGCGTTTAAGGTTTGTAGGTTCTATATGGCTTGGGTCGCTTTCGCATGATATCTCATCTATATTAAAAAGCTTTTTGGCTAGCTCTAAGGTTTTTATCAGCTCATCTTCATTTATAAGAGTTGTACCACCGCCAACATACATTGAGTTAAATTTATATCCTAATGCATGGATCTGCTCCATCTCTTGGCGAAGATTTTTAAAATACTCTTTAGCAAGATTTTCATCATAGGCATATTTATGAAATGAACAATATGGACAAAATGTATGGCAAAATGGTATATGCGCATATAGCATATAATTTATATTTGGATCTGGAAGTTTGGTTTTACTATTTTGTAATATGTCTAAATTTAGTTGAGTTTTTAAAGATCTATTTAATGAATATTTTGCATATTTGAGCGCTAAATTTTGAACTATGGAGAGAGGTTTCATCTGCTATAACTCTTTAAAATTGATTTAAATCGCAAATTATAGCAGATATTTTAAATTAAATATTAAATTTAACTTTATTTTAATTTTATAAGCTCAGATATTACCTCTACTAGCTCTTCTTGGCTATTTATGTGTTCAATATTGATGAGGTATTTACCATTTACTACAAATCCAGGAGTACCGCTAATTTTAGCAACTTCTAAAGCTTGATCAGTGAGTTTGGCATACTCTTTACCCTCATTTGAATCTGCGTAATATAAGATAGATTTTATACTAGCATTTTGCATTCCATTTGCTTTTAAAATGCTTACAGCTCTTTGATAAAATTCTTCGCCGTTTTTATATGTTTTTTTATTTACAAAAGCATCTTCAAAAAAGCCTTTTAATACTTGATGAAAATTTGATTTTGCACTTAGGCTATTTATTCCATTTTTCTCATCTATGCTCTTAGCATAGCCTAAAACCTCGCTCATTAAAAAGCCAAATTCGCCCATTTGGCGTACTTGCCACTCATCATATTTTAGATCTGGCAGTATTTCAGATACAAACTTTAATGTTCCAGCTCTAAAATGATTATAGCAGTGAATACATCCATAGCTAAAGATCTCTATAACGCTATTTTGAGCATCTTTAAACTGCGCATGAGAAGGTAGTTTGATATACTCTTTGCCTTCAGTAATAGCATTTGCTCCTACTGCTAGTAAAAGTAAAAATGCTGTGATAAATTTTTTAAATTTCATCTTAACCTCTCTATTTTAGATTTTTAAAGCTTAGTGGTAGTTCTAAATTTAAACCTTTTACTAGCTTTATTGTATTTTGAAGCTCATCAATTGACTTGCTTACCACTCTTACTTCATCGCCTCTAATTGATGCATTTACCTTGATTTTAGCCTCTTTTATCGCTTTTGTAATTTTTTTAGCATTATCGCTATCAAGGGTATCATTTAGTTTTAGTATGCATTTTGTATTGCCACCACTTGCATTTTCTCTACTTTTTTCACTAAGCGCAACTGGTGGTATTTCTCGTTTTATTAATTTGCTTATTACTATATCTTTTAGCGCGTCTATTTTAGAGTCGCTTGAGCTTAAAAGAGTAATGGTTTTATCTTTTTCATTTAGTTCAATTTCAGCTTTTAACCCTTTAAAATCAAACCTATTTGTAACCTCTTTTTTAGCTACTTCTAGAGCGTTTTTTACCTCCATCATATCGACACTTGCACTTATATCAAAGCTATGTTCATCAGCCATTTTTTACCCCTTTATGAAATCTTCT
>JAFVMP010000226.1 GCA_017506845.1 Campylobacter sp. | reverse complement strand
GGAGGCGATGCGCTACTAAATTTAGCTAATGATATTATCAAAAGTAGCGGTGCAAATGTAGATATAATCGCAATTTCTAAAGAAAAAATAGATGCTAAAGCCCATCGTGCCAAAGGCAAGGCAAATGATAAAATTTGCACAAATATAGGCAAATTTAGTCTAAACTCAAATGATATTAAACTTCAATTTATTCAGCGTTTGCGTGATGAGGCACATAGATTTGCTATTAGTTTTCATCAAAAAATTAGGCAAAAAAATGATATGCAAAGTAGCCAATTAGCCAATTTAGGCATTTCAAAAGGCTCTATAATTAAATTAATTAACTATTTTGGAAGCTTTGAAAATATTAAAAACGCAAGTTTTGATGAGATTAAAAAAGTAACAAACAAAAGCGTAGCTAAAAAGATAACTAATAAGAGCTAAATTTAAATCTAAATTTAGCTCAAAATTAATTAAAACTCCTGAGTATATTCATATCCAGCATCTTTTAATGCTTTTTCTATAGTATCTTGATGCTCTTTGCCTTTAGTCTCTAAAGTTATTGTAATCTTAGCATCGCCATAACTTAGCTTGGTTGAAAATCTATCATAATCAATCTTAACAATATTTGCCCCAGTACTTCTAAGCACATCGCCTAGCGCCATAAGAGCGCCTGGTTTATCTATTAGTGTAACATTAATTATCATTTTTCTATGGCTTTTTAGCAAACCTTTTTCTATAATAATACTTAGAGTTTGTACATCTATATTGCCACCACTTAAAATAGCACCGATTTTAGCGCCCTTTTTAAATTCAAATTTTCCTTCTAAAATTGCAGCCACAGATACAGCCCCAGCACCTTCGACCATAATCTTTTGCTGCTCTAAAAGATACAAAATCGCATTTGCTATCTCTTCATCATCTACTTGTACCATCTCATCTACGCACTCTAAAATATGAGATAGAGTAATCTGACTTGCATCTCTTACAGCAATTCCATCAGCTATAGTTCGAACGCTTTTTGAGTTATGCTGGCACTTATCTTTAAAACTCTCAAACATAGCTGGTGCACCTTTTGCACTAACACCAATAATCTTAATATCAGGATTAATCTGCTTAGCACAACTTGCCACACCGCTAATTAAACCGCCGCCACCTACAGGCACGACTATATAATCTAAATTACTAACCTCATCAAGCATCTCTAAAGCTATTGTCCCTTGACCAGCTTGAACCAATTCATCATCAAATGGATGAATAAAACTCATATTATTATCTTTAGCATATTCTAAGGCATATGCATAAGCCTCATCAAAATTATTACCCTTTAATATCACCTCAGCACCCAAAGCCTTAGTCCCTGATACTTTTGAAAGTGGAGCAGCCTCTGGCATAATAATTATAGCTTTTACTCCAAAATGCTTAGCACTAATTGCTACGCCTTGAGCGTGATTACCAGCACTTGCAGCAACTACGCCACACTTTTTGGCATTTTCATCTAAATTTGCAATCTTGTTAAAAGCACCCCTTACTTTATATGCTCCTGTGATTTGAAGATTCTCTTTTTTTAGGTATATATCAGCACCAGCTATCTTGCTTAGTTTTGGAGCAAAGCCAAATGGAGTTTTAGCCACAAATCCATCAATATTTCGTTTAGCTTGAATAATTTTATTTAGACTTATCATTTTTAAACCTTTTATGCTCTATCATTATACAGGCATCTTGTATGAAATTTAATCCTGCATTTTGTGCTATTTGCTTAGCCTCATCATTTACAATTCCTAGCTGAAGCCATAGATTTTTTACACCTAAATTTATAGCTTTTTTAGCCAATTCAGTGGCAAATTCGGCCTTTCTAAACATCACAATAGTATCTATTTTTTCTGAAATTTCATCTATACTTTGATATATTTTTCGACCTTTTATCTCACCACTTTTTGGATAAATAGGAAAGACATTAAAACCCATATCTATAAGATAGCAACCTACATGATTACTAGCTTTATTTGAATCTGGACTAAAGCCTACAACGGCTATATTTTTCATAGAATTTAAGATATTTTGCATTATTTTACTTTTTGATGATTTAGATTTGGATTTTAACTAAATTTTACTAAGTTTAAATTTAAACCGCCAAAAAGTGAGTGATTTATACTCAAGCTTTGGCGGTTTTTGAAGTTTTTTGTATTAAATTTAGACTAACTTAAAGTTTTATTTAGTAATTCTTTTTACATCAATCTCATTTGCTCTAATAGTATTGCCATCAACTTCACCATATATTGTAACAGTCTCATCTGGGCCAACACTTAAACCACCCCAATCCTCATCATCAATCTCAATAATAATTGTATCTTTACCATCGCTAAATTTATATTTTTCATGTGCTACTTGGCTTAAGATTTTTCCCTTAACAGTTACTAATGTGTCATCTTTTGCATCTAATGCTGCTTTTACGCTATTTACACCTGAATGGCCACCTAAAAATCCACCTTGATTTGCTGGTGCATTACCGCCTGTAAAACCAGAAGCATTTGCACTAATTGCTAAAGCTAAAATCGCTACTATACTAATCTTTTTCATAAAAATCCTTTTTAATTAATTTATGGCATAATTTTATATGATATTTGTTAAATTGATGTTAAATATGGAGAATAGCTAAAGATAATTCTAAATCCATTTTTAAGTAAAAAATTTTATAATATAACTCCGATATAAAGATTTATTTAAAACCTTTATTAATCTTGTTATACAAAAGTATTGATGATTAATAATAATTTTAATTAGCTAAGCTCACTAAATAAATTTAGGGCAAAATCATCAAATTTACCCCCTTTTAGATGTGCTTTACAAAACTCAACAATAACCCCATGATATCGACAAAATAGCTCATTATCATCTATATTGCCTAAGCTTTGATATATCTCATCTCTATCTATACTCTCTAGCCACTCTCTAGCCTCTTCATAGCTTTCAAACTCATAGCCAAGAGCTGCAAAAATTCTATTAGTATAGTTATCAACTACCATCACTTCACGCCTACATCCAAAACATAAGATAGAATATACACTCTCAAGCCCTAGGCCTTTTTGTGATATAAGCCACTCAAAACTTACGCTACTAGCAAACTCATCAAATGTACCAAACTTAGCTACAATATTTTTACAAAGTGCGCTTAGTCTTTTAGCCTTAGTATTATAAAATCCACTTGGCTTAATCAATTCACTAAGGCTTAAAATATCTAAATTTGCTACATCTTCTAAGCTTAAAACATTAGCATTTTCTAAATTT
>JAFVMP010000225.1 GCA_017506845.1 Campylobacter sp. | reverse complement strand
GGGGGGTAGAGCCTTTAAATTTAATTTTTTGGCATATTGATTTAAATTTCAAAGCACATAACCCTTTCAAATTTATCCCTCAATATAGTTTTTTAGTTTGCGACCAAATTTTGGGTGTTTTAGCTTTTTGATTGCTGAGCTTTCAATCTGTCTGACACGCTCTCTAGTTACATTTAGCTCTTTACCAATCTCTTCAAGAGTTCTATCGCTCTCATCATCTAATAATCCAAATCTCATTCTAATTACAGCTTTTTCTCTATCGTTTAACTGGTCTAAAACCTCATCAATCTGTTCTTTTAAATCAGCTTTTAGGATTTGTTCCATCGGGCTTAGTGAGCTTTTATCCTCGACAAAATCGCCATATTTACCATCATCTTCGCTACCTATTGGAGCTTCTAGGCTTATTGGTTCTTTTGTGATTTTGATAACTTGTTTTACCTTATCTACGCTTAGACCGACCTCTTTGGCGATGATTGAGACATCTGGTTCTTTGCCTTCTTCTTGGACATATTTTCTATTTATCTTATTAATTCGGTTAATAGTTTCAATCATATGGATCGGAATTCTAATCGTACGAGCTTGATCGGCGATAGCACGGCTAATAGCTTGGCGAATCCACCATGTAGCATATGTAGAGAATTTAAACCCTTTTTTATACTCAAATTTATCCACAGCTTTCATCAAGCCTATATTTCCCTCTTGGATTAGATCTAAAAATGGTAGGCCACGATTGGTGTATTTTTTGGCTATACTTACAACAAGGCGTAAATTCGATTTAGCCATTTTGGCTTTAGCATCATCGCTAATATTTTTACCTTTTTTGATCTGGTCTAGTATATTTTTTAGATCTTTTGGATCAAGGTTAAATCCAGTTTTGCTAGCCTCTTTAGTTTGAAATAGCTTTTTAATCTCCATATAGGTAGATACCATCGTAGCTTCTGGAACTCTAGCTATTACATCTTCTTTGCTTAATTTGGTGATATCTTTTAGAATTTGTTGATGATTTTTTTTCAGCTCAGCACTAAACATTGGTAGTCTATACTCTAGTCTTTTTAGCTCTTTATCAAAGTCTGTATCACTCTTTAGTGCTGTCTCAATAGATTTTACAATCTCATTGATTAATTTGCTAGTTGGACCTAAATCCATTAGCTTGTCTTTTAAGACCTTTTTTTTAAATGTTAAATTTAGTTTTGCACTTAGATCAACTTCGTTTTCTATAGAGATATTTTGTTTTGAAGCGATTTTTAGCCAATCTTTTTTAGCTTTTTCTAATGCTTTGAAACTTTCTATTACCTTTTCAGCTCTTTTATCAAGCTTTTTAGGCTGTTTTTGTGTCTCATTTGACTCATCATCTTCTATGTAATCCTCTTCGATATCATCGTCATTTTCTTCATCAGCTTCTTCCTCATCAAAGCTTCTAAATAGCTCTTTTACACGACGCTCTCTATTGATTAATGGCTCTTTATAATCTAAGATAAAATCAATTAGATATGGAACAGAGCAAAATGCATCAATGATAATATCTTCGCCTAGTTCGATTTTTTTACTAATTTCAATTTCCTCTTCTTTGCTAAGAAGTGGGATCTGTCCCATCTCACGCAGATACATACGAACAGGGCTATCTGAGCGACTCCACTCAAGTAGATCGCTCTCGCTACTTAGGTCAAATTCATCCTCTAAATTAGCTTCACTAGCTTTTTGCGAGTCGGTTATAGCGGATTTTTTTGCTTCTTGAATGGTCTTTTGCTTAGCAGCTTCTACAGCGCTTATAAGCTGAATTTTGTGTAATTCAGCTAGTGATTCTATCTTTTTGATCAGTCCTGCGGTTGGGGCTTTGTCAAATAGTCTTACTAACTGCTCAAATGTTACATAGCTTTTTGCATTTTCACGAAATAGCTCTTCAATTTGCGCAAACATCTCTTTAGCTGCACTCATCAAAATATCCTTTGTATAGGCAAAATAAAGTCAAGGATTATACCCAAAAATTGATTAAATAATATTGAAATTAAATTTTTTATATTTTTAGCGATATTTTATTTAGTTAAATTTTTGGGTTAAATTTAGTGGTTTTATAAGGTGAATTTGGATCTAGAGTTGGTAGTAAATTTATTAGTAGAATTTAAAAATTATAGCCTAGGATCTCTCCTAGGCCTTTTTTTTTAACCTTGCCAAAATAGATCGCTAAATTCGTTAAAATTATAGCTTTCTAAAGCTCTTTGGTCATTTACTAAATCTTCTATAATTTTGCAAGTTTTTGGGCTAAATCTTGTAGCTAGATTCGCTTTAAATTTAGCTTTTAATAGTGGAATACCTTCATCTCTTCTTCTTCTATGGCCTATTGGATATTCTACTTCTACTTTTTGAGATTTTGTTCCATCTTTGTAGTAAATCTCAACAGCATTAGCAATGCTTCTTTTATCACTATCTAGATACTCTTTTGTATATCTTGGATCTACTACAACCTCCATTTTATCTCTTAGAGCATCTATGCGAGGGTCGCTTGCTACGCTATCTTCATAATCATCAGCTACAAGTCTACCAAAAATTAAAGGCACTGCTACCATATATTGAATGCAGTGGTCACGATCTGCTGGGTTTGCTAGTTCTCCAGTTTTATTGATAATTCTATGGCCTGATTCTTGAGTAGTGATAACGATTTTTTCGATATCATCTAGGCGATCTTTTACTTCGTTATGAAGTGCCATAGCACATTCAACCGCAGTTTGAGCGTGGAATTCAGCCGGGAAGCTGATTTTAAATAGGACATTTTCCATTACATATGAGCCAAATTCTTGTGGTATTACTAGTTTTTGGCCTTTCATTTTAACATCTTCAAATCCCCAAAATTTCGCACTTAGAGCTGATGGATAACCCATTTCACCACTTTTTGCTTTAAGTGCTAAATCCACGCCACGGCTAGAGGCATCGCCTGCTGCCCAGCTTTTGCGACTACCTGTATTTGGTGCATGGCGATATGTTCTTAGTGCGCCACCATCTATAAAGGCATTTGATACTGCGTTGCGAATTTCATCATAATTGCAGCCAAGAAGCTTAGCAGCAACTGCAGTTGAGGCGATACGAACTAATAAAACATGATCTAAACCAACTTTATTAAAGCAGTTTTCAAGTGCTAAAATACCTTGAATTTCGTGTGCTTTAATCATAGCTTCTAAAACAGTTTTAACTTTTAGCGGAGCTTTGCCTTGTGATAAATTTTTGCGACTTACATAATCAGCTACTGCCCAAATAGCGCCTAGATTATCGCTTGGGTGTCCCCACTCAGCTGCTAACCAGGTATCATTATAGTCTAACCATCTTACCATTGCGCCCACATTAAAGGCTGCACGGATAGGTTCAAGCTGATATGAAGTACCAGGAATTTTACTTCCTAGTGGGCGAAACTCAGCACCCTCAACGCTAGGGCCAAGCAGCTTAGTGCAAGCTGGATATTTAAGTGCTAAAATACCACAACCAAGCGCATCAATCATAGTATATTTAGCAGTTTCATATGCTAGTTCACTAGTAATCTCAAAGCTATCAGCATATTTTGCGATTTTGCTTAGTAGCTCATCAAATTCAGGGCGTTTAGCCTCTAGTATTCCCATATTACTCATTTTTATCTCCTTATCTTTGGTGTATTTGTATAAATTTCATTGGCTCTGGCCCAATATAGTTGCTACTTGGGCGGATTAATTTATTATTTGCTCTTTGTTCTTTGATGTGAGCGCACCAGCCACTAACCCTACTCATAATAAAAATCGGAGTAAAGTACTCAGTTGGAATTCCCATAAAATGATACGCCGAAGCACTATAAAAGTCCGCATTTGGTGGTAGGCTAGGGCGTTTTTCTTTCATTACATTCTCAATTGCCTCACTAATTGCAAATAGCTTATGATCGTTGCTTAGTGCTTTTGACCATTTTTTAATAACAGCATTTCTAGGATCTCCTCCAAGTCCATAAACTCTATGTCCAAATCCCATTAAAAGCTCTTTATTTGCTAGTTTATTATTTACTCCAGCTATAGCATCTTCTACATTATCAAAGCTAGAAATTAACCCAAATGCAGCTTCATTTGCTCCACCATGAAGTGGCCCACGAAGCGCTCCAATAGCTCCAGCAACAGCTGAGAATATATCGCTTCTTGTAGAAGAGCAAATTCTAGCTGTAAATGTCGAAGCGTTAAATTCATGCTCAGCATATAGAATTAATGAGCAGTGCATCGCTTTAACAAATTCAGCCGGTGGCGTTTTTTGGTGTAATTTTTCTAAGAAATATCCAGCTATAGTATCTTCTTTGCTTTCAAAATCAATCTCTTTGCCACCATTTATATAGTTATGCCAAAAGCAAATTACACTAGGAAGAACTCCAAGAAGTCTTATAATCTTCTCATCTTGATCGCTAAAATCCTCTTTTTCAGCCTCAAGAGTACCAAGAAGAGCAACAGCACTTTGACATACATTCATTGGATGAACGCCTTTTGGAATTAGCTTTAGCATAGCTTTTAGCTCTGGACTTAGAGCGCGAGCTGCTATAATCTTGCTTTTATACTCACTTAATTCTATAGTATTTGGAAGTTTAGCATATTGAAGTAAATATGCAACCTCTTCAAATTCGCAATGCTCTGCAAGATCTTCTATAGCATAGCCATAGTAATTAAGTCCATTACCAGTGCCACATGTACATATTGCACTCTCACCGGCTACAACTCCAGCTAATCCGCCTTGTTTTTTTGCTGCTTCGCTTATACTCATTTTTTATCCTTTGCAAATAGTTGGTCTAGTTTGTTCTCAAATTCGTAATAATCCAGCATTTGATATAGCTCTTCACGAGTTTGCATAATATCTAGGACATCTTTTTGATGGCCATTTTTAATAATGCTATTAAATACTTCAACTGCTGCTTTATTCATCGCTCTATTAGCTGAGAGTGGATAAAGCACTAGCTTAATACCTACACTTGCTAACTCACTTTGAGTAAAGTATGGAGTTTTGCCAAATTCAGTTATATTTGCTAATACTGGCACTTTAAGAGCTTTTGTATACTCTTGATACTCTTGCAATGTATGTACCGCCTCAGCAAAGATCATATCAGCACCAGCTGCCTCATAAGCTAAAGCACGCTCAAGAGCTTTTTCTTGTCCCTCCATAGCATGAGCGTCAGTTCTTGCCATTATTACAAAGTTCTCATCAGTTCTAGCATCTAATGCAGCTTTTAATCTATCTGTCATCTCAGCTATGCTTACAAGCTCTTTATTTGGTCTGTGTCCGCATCGTTTTTGAGCTACTTGATCTTCTATATGGCAAGCTGCTGCTTCAGCTTTGATTAGTTCTTTTATAGTTCTAGCAATATTAAAAGCACCACCAAAGCCAGTATCAACATCTACTAAAAGTGGCGTATCAACTCTTGATGTGATTCTTCTAACATCTATTAAAACATCTTCTAATCCAACTATCCCAAGATCAGGAAGACCATAGCTAGCACTAGCTACACCGCTACCTGAAAGATATATAGCTTTTGCGCCTAATTTTGTAGCTTGTAGTGCGCTATAGGCATTTATTACGCCTAAGACAGCAAGCGGATTATTTGAATTTACAGCTTCTCTAAAGCTTTTACCTGGACTTTTTATACTCATTTTTTCTCCTTTATTATTGGGTAACCAAGCGTGGCAATAACCTCTTTACAATGATCAAGTACACTAGCATCTTCTATAGTTGCTGGAATTTTGCACTCAACACCATCAGCTAACTCTTTTAGATTTTTGCGTAATATTTTTCCACTTCTTGTTTTTGGTAAGGCATTTACTACGCAAGCAAGCTTAAAGCTAGCAACAGCGCCAATCTCTTGACGGATTAGAGCTATAGCACCATCTACAATTCCTCTATGATCTCTTTCAATTCCTTGTTTTAATACTATAAAACCCATTGGAACTTCGCCTTTTAGATCATCATTTACACCTATTACTGCGCACTCAGCAATATCAGGATGCTTAGATATAATCTCTTCCATCTCTCCAGTAGATAATCTATGGCCTGCTACATTGATAATTCCATCCATTCTGCCTAAGACATATACATATCCATCTTTATCTATATAACCAGTATCACCTGTTAAGTAATATCCTTTAAAATGATCTAAATAACCCTTTCTGTATCTCTCATCGTTTTCCCAAATTCCCATTAAACACGCAGGTGGAAGTGGAAGCTTAAGACATAAAGCTCCTTTTTTGCCTGGTCCTAACTCTTTGCCATCTTCATCAAGAACTTTTAGGTTAAATCCTGGCATTGGCTTTGTAGGGCTTCCTGGTTTGATTGGCATCTCTTCTAGACCTAATGGATTAGCTACAATAGCCCAGCCGGTCTCTGTTTGCCACCAGTTGTCTACTACTGTTTTTTTAGTTACTTTCATTATCCATTTTAGTGTATCGCTATCACATCTCTCACCAGCTACAAATATAGCTCTAAGACTATCTAAATTATAGTTTTTAATGAGTTCACCTTTGGCATCTTCTCGCCTAATAGCACGAAATGCAGTTGGAGCTGAGAATAGTACATTTACCTTATACTCATCTACAATTCTCCAAAACGCACCTGGATTTGGTGTGCGAACTGGTTTGCCTTCATATACTATGGTAGTACAGCCATTCATCAAAGGCCCATAAACGATATATGAGTGGCCTACAACCCAGCCTACATCACTAGCTGCAAAAAATACATCACCAGGCTTAGCGTTATAGATATTATCCATCGACCACTTCATAGCAACGCTATGACCACCATTTGATCTAATAACCCCCTTAGGTGATCCAGTTGTACCTGAAGTGTATAGAATATAGAGTGGATCAGTAGCAAGCACTGGAACACAATCAACTGGCTGAGTTCTCTCCTCTTCACTCTCCCAATCAACATCACGCCATGGAAGCATATTTGCTCTATATTGTGGTCTTTGCCAGATTAGGCAGGTTGTTGGTTTATGAGATGATTGCTTAATAGCTTCATCTAATATTGGTTTATATGGTATTATATTACTTACTTCTATACCACAGCTAGCACTTATTACAACTCTTGGCTTAGCATCTTCGATTCTAGTAGCTAGCTCATGAGCAGCAAATCCACCAAATACAACACTATGAATAGCGCCAATTCTCGCACACGCTAGCATAGCAATAACAGCTTCAGCAATCATAGGCATATATATTACAACTCTATCGCCTTTTACTACGCCTTTATTTGTTAAGATACCAGCAACTTTTGCTACTCTATCTCTTAATTGTCTATATGTATATTTTTTCTTTGTATCAGTTACAGGAGAGTCGTATATCAAGGCTAGTTGGTCGCCACGATTATTGTGAATATGTAGATCTAAAGCGTTGTAGCAGCTATTCATACAACCACCAACAAACCATCTATAATGCTCACCACTATCATCTAGGACTTTGTCCCACTCATTGTACCAATGAACCTTTTGAGCAGCCTGCGCCCAGAAATTTTCTGGTTCGTTAATAGAGAATTCATAAGACTCTTGATAAGGGCTATGACTCATTTTAATCCTTTCTTGCTTTGTTAGTGCAATTATAAGAGTTTAAAAAATAAATTAAAATGGTAAATTTTGTTACAATTTGTAAGTTTATGTTCATAAAATTTGAAAATTGCACAAAATTTATACAAAATTTAGTTAAAATGTTGCATAATTTAGCAAGAATTTTGAGATAAAATTTGCGTTAAATTTGATTAAATGTTTTTAGTATGTTACTATTAGTAACATTTAATAAAATATGGAGATTAAAATGCTAAATGCGATGGAGAGATTTATAATAATATTTGAAAAATCTAAGCTATCAATGAGTAAATTTGCAACAATTTTGGGAAAAGATCGCCGAACTTTACTCTCATGGATAGAAAATAGCGATAAAAAATCCCCAAGCGATGAGGTAAAGTCGCTTATTTGTAGCCATTTTCGTTATAGTAAAGATATTTGGGAGTGCGATGAGAGTGAATTTTATCGCTATATTGATGGGCTTGATGATGGAGATTTACGCCTTATTGATGATGGTTATGAGAATTTACTAAAGTATATTTATGAAAATGAAAATGAAGGCTCGCTGATTTTACACCCGACATTTCCAAATCCAGCATATAGAGATTTTGTAACTAGTAGTGTTTATAAAGATTTTGATAGCGATGAAGCTGCACAATATCGCAAAAAGCGTGGTCTAAAGATGCGTGCATATAGTTTTGGGGCGGCTGAGTGGTATAGTATTAAGTCTTTGTTGGAATTTTGCTTTGCAAATATTGGAAATTTCTATACAAAAGAGCAGAAAATTCAAATTCTAGAACTGATGATTGTTACTTTTCGTGACAATCTTAATAAATCTATATATTTTTTTGATTCATATGATAAGAAAATTTATGGCCTTGATATGTTTTATCTATCGGTAAATCCTAAAGAAAAACGAATGTTTTTAAAGCTTCCTCTTGAGACTGCAATTGTTGAGATTAAAAATAGCGATCTTGTTACTAAAATACACACTCACTACACACACGCTAAAAAATGCCCCACTCATATCGATCCAAAAGATGCAGTTATGATTATGGAGTTGATTTTAAATTCTTTAAAAGATGATGAGAGTTTAGAACAAACCTGCGATAAGATAGATAAATTTAGCCCTTATGGAGCGATTTTTAAAAAGGCAATTAGTAGAAGAGTTTAAAAAATTAGTAGATTATATATAGTATAATTGCATTATTGGGGATATGCCATAGGGTAGCACCCCTATTTATAATTAGCCTACTTGCTGATTAAATCGCTAAAATCCTATAAAAGAGTAAAATTTGGTAAATAATCGGTAATAATTTGGCAAAAATTCAGTAAACATTAAGTAAAAAACCATTACAATTCTCAATCCAATATTTTAATAAGGAGATAAAATGAAATTAGTTAAACTAAGCTTAGCTGCAATCGTAGCTGCAGGTGCTTTAACAAGCGTAGCAAGTGCTACATCACTTGAAGAAGCTATTAAAAATGTAGATGTAACAGGTTATGCAAGATATAGATTTGATAGCAGAGATAATAATAATGCTGGTACAAAAAACGCACACAGATTTACATCTGATGTTAATTTCAAATCTGCTCTAGATGACAACTTCTTTGGTGTTATCGGTTTTAGATATGATAGCGTTGATGCTTCAGGTGAGAGAACTGGTGCTAGAACAATGGTTGGTCATGATGATCATGGTAACGATGACTTCGGTCAAACATTCAATGTTCGCCAATTCTACCTAGGATATACAGCTGGTAATACTACAGTTACAGCTGGTCGCCAAGTTGTAGGTACATTCTTCACTGATGATATGGTAGGAACAGGTATTAAAGTACTTAATAGCGATATCAGCGGTCTAACTCTAGCTGCTATAGCGTTTGATAACCTACAGTCATACCCAAAGCGGCGGCTTCGCTTTGTAAACGCGAAATAAACCACTCGTTCCGTTTCGCGCCTTCTTCGTCGTAAATCAACCAACCTTTCATACGTTCGCCTTTATATAATCGATAATATAACCGCTTAAATCCACACCTGCTACGTCCAAAGTGCTTTTGAAATGGGGGTTAGAGTTCACTT
>JAFVMP010000224.1 GCA_017506845.1 Campylobacter sp. | reverse complement strand
TCCATCTAGTTCTACTGAAGATATTAGACATTTGCAAGAGTATATAAAATCCCTTGATATGCTCAAAAAACTAGATGAAAAGATAAATTTAAGAGAGCTTTATGAAAAGCAAAAGTTAGATCTTTTCTTTCGTCTATATTCGTCTGATAGTCAAGAGAGTTATTTAAATTATTATAGAGATAGAATTCATACGCTATTTGATGAATCTACAGGGCTTTTAAATGTTGCAGTAGAGGGCTTTAGTCCTGAGGATGCTCAGAGTATTTCAGTAGCTATTTTAGAAGAGAGCGAGAGGTTTATTAATGAAATTTCACGCAATATTGCTAGAGAGCAATTAAGCTTTGCCCAAGGCGAGTTAGAAAATGCTAAACAAAAATATAAAGAGGCTAAAAATGAGCTTTTAGCATTTCAAAATCAGTATGGAATCTTTGATCCGCAGAGTCTAGTACAGACAAAAGCTGGATTTATCACTGAAATTGAGCTTCAAATCTCTAAAAAAGAGACTGAATTAAACGCTATGAGAAGTTATTTAAATGAAAATGCACCAGAGATTATAGCGTTAAAAGCTGAGTTAAAAGCACATAAAGAGCAATTAGAAAAAGAGAGACGCAAGGTCGCTTCCAATACTTCAAAAGATCGTCTTAATGATGTTGTAGCACAGTTTGAGGCGTTGTATTTAAATTTAAGTTTTGCTGAAGATGTTTATAAAACTGCAATAACTGCAGTAGAGACAACCAGAATCGAGATAGGTAGAAAGGCTAAGCAGCTAGTAGTAATCCAAAGTCCGCATAAGCCTGAGAGCGCTGCATATCCTAATAAGATTTATAATATTATTACAATTTTTATTATTTTATCTTTGATTTTTGGTATTGTTAGATTGGTTCGTGCTATTATCGATGAGCATAGATATTAGTGTGCATAAAAAGCCATATGAAAATGGAATTCTCCTAGCAGCTACTAAGAATTCTGCCTTTACTCTTGGAGCGATGATTGCTAATATTACTGATGTAATGAGCGCAGAAGTAGATATTTTTTATATCGTTCATGATGGATTTAGTACCAGCGAGATAGAAGCGTTAAATAGAGTTGCTAGTGGGATTGAGGTTAAATTTATTAGCTTTACTAAAGAGGATTTTATAAGCAAAATAAAAGTTTATGGTGAGTGCAAAAATATCTTAAATTCTCCATTTTTTTCACGCTGGACACATATGGCTTATGGGATGTTTGAGCCGCTTTTGTTGCTTAATGAGTGTGAGCGTATTATATATCTTGATTTTGATATTATGCTACTTAGGGGGATTAGTGAACTTTTTGAGCTTAAGGGGTATTGTTTTGCAGCGCACCGAGGCAAAAGCTTGCTAAATCCAACGCTAAAAGGTTATGAAGGTGAGTTTAAAAATGCTAGGGTTTATAGGAGTGGGATTGTTGTTTATTATGATAATTTGCCAAATCCGCAGGAGTGTTATGAGCAAATTTATCGTCTAAGTGCGCATCATGGCATAAACGACCAAGGCGTTTTAAGCTTGTTAATTTTAAGTGCTAAATTTAAAACCAAAGAGTTAGGGTATGAATATACTGGTAGCACATATTGGCGCAAGAGTATTGGCTATCCTATTATTCATGCTTGGGGCAAAGATGGAAGATTTTGGAATAATGAATTAGTGTATCAATTTTGGGGCAGAATTTGGAGCAAATATTATCAACGTTGGCTAGAATGTGGCGGCAGCGAGTATAAGGGCGGATTTATATGCAGGGCAAATTACTGTATTGAGCGTATTAGATATCATTTAGCCTATAAGCTTGGCTATGCAATGATAGAGAATCATTATACATTACTGGGTAAATTTAAATTGCCTTTTATTTTACTTGGTATTGTGTGGAAACATAGAGCCAGACAAAGAGAATATCTAAAGATTATCAAGGTTAAGCCATGGCTAAAAGTTCCGCCAATAGAGTATTACGAGGATTATAAAGAGGCATTAAAAGAGAAGCAAAGTGCGCCATATCGCCTAGGATTAGCACTTATAAACGCTAGTAAAAGCTGGTATAGTGGGGGATTTTTTAAGCTTTATGAGGAGATTAAAAAGATCAAGGCAGAACAAAAGAGGCCAAAAAACTAAATTTAACCAAAGTAAATCATTTTTCAATGCTAATTATGCTAGAATTATTTTATTAATTAATTAATATTATAAAAAGGATAAATTATGAATAGTAAAATTTTAAAATCTATATTTGCTTTGTCACTTGGCTTTGGCGTTGCAAATGCTGGTGAATATTTTATTGGACTTGAAGGAGGATTAAATCACACTAAGATAAAAGAAGAGGGTGTTAGCATAATTTCTAAAAATAACACTATAATTTCTCCTAAATTTGGATACGCATTTACTCCAGAACATAGAACCTATATAGCTTATGAATATGCTAATAAAACAAAAAGAAGCCACGACTATATAATCGAATTTGATGGTACGCCAATTGGCACGGCAACTGAAAAATATGAATTTGCAAGCCATAGATTTTTATTAGGATATGAGTATGCGCCATTAATTGCTAAAGATACTAGAGCAGTTGCAGGAGCGTTTGCTGGTTACTCGCTTGGGCGGCTTGATGTAAGAAATAGCATAATTGGCGATGTCTCACCAGCTATTCCAAGTGTATTAGATGGCTTTAGCTATGGCGCAAAGCTTGGGCTAAGCTATGAGATTGGTAGCTGGAGCATTGAATTTGGTGGTAAAATTATGCATACGATTTATAATGATCGCAATATTAATATAAGCTTTAACCATGGTGGTCAGCGATATACTATTAAAAGCGAACCATTAAAGTTAAAGCAGCTTGATACCGGTGCATATTTGGGGGTAAATTATAAATTCTAGAGTAAATTTATATTATCAAATTGACTCATGAAAGGGTCAATTTTCTTATGTTATTTTATTAAATTACTACTGCTATAAGTTTTTATATTTATTAATATCAAGCTTGTCTACGACTTTTTACCCTTTTAATACCCAATCAATCCCCCAAAAATCTAAAATTTAATTACACCCCCATAACATTTTAATATCTCACCCAATCTAATCTAAATTCCACTCTAAAAATTATAAAATACCCAAGTCATAAATCTACAATATCTAATCTAAATTTTATAAATTTCTCAAATTTATTAAAAAATTTGCAATATTTTCTTCAAATTTATCAAAATCCCCCCCCCCATATAAACTTTTTAATATTTGGTTCGATATAATAAAAACACCCCCTAAATGG
>JAFVMP010000223.1 GCA_017506845.1 Campylobacter sp. | reverse complement strand
GATTGTACTGTCAGGCTTGTCCTTCGCAAATACAACGCATCCGATGTGCACGAAAAACAGGCACCCAAAGTACCAGTCTTTATTGTAACCGTTTTGGAAAGAATTCGCAAGCCAAAACCGAATCATTTTGCAAATATTTATGAAATTTTTGCATTATTCTGCCGAATTCGGCCGATAAATGCCCACCGAAACCGTGGGCGTTTCCGGAATGGACACATTCAGAATCAAATCGCCCTCCATCTGGTCCGCCAGATGAAGGCTGCCGCGGATGGCGCCGATCTTGGCCTGGATGTACTCGTTGCTGCCCAGGCGCACGCTCATGCCGTTATCAATTTCCAGGTAAGCATTGTCCAGGGAGCTGAGGGAGATGACCTTCACATGCGAACGGAAGTCCTGCATGTCCAGCTCGTACATCAGGTCGCAGTAAAAGCTGAGTCGTTTCATGTTGGATACCGCCACCTGCTGCCCCACGTGTACGCCGGTCACGCCAAGGCCCGTGACTACAGGCACATCGCCCGGGAGGATGTTGGTCTCCTGGCGGCTCAACACCCGGCCTGTGCCGTCCAGCTCGTAAAGCGTTCCAGCCCACTGCAGCACGGCCACCCGCTGCCGCTTCTCCACATAGATGTAAACCGTATTGGGATAATGAATCTGCAGATCCCGGAACACGATCTGGTTATTGGCATCCAGGTTTTTCCGGATCTGGTCTTCGCTGATGGTGGACATATGCTGGCCCCGCATCAGGCCGCTGTTGGAATTCCATTATCAGCGCCCAAGCTAGAATTTATAGCTCGTAAAATTTTTCCATCATCTATTAGCTCAATATTTGGCGCATCTCCTACACAAACCATATCATAATGTGACTGCAAGCAAATTTTTGGCTCACCTTTAATAGCGTAGATATTATCAAATTCATCAATCCTAACGCTAAATCCACTCTTTTTAGCAAAATCAACTAGATAATCTCTAAGCTGCAAAGCATCAAAACTACAATGCGGAATAGTGCAAATTTCTTTAAATTTATCCAAGATTTCCATATTTTACTCCAAATTTTTATAAAATTATATCAAAATTAAACAAAATAATGGTAACATTATCGCTATGAAAAATTTGATTATATTTGTGATTTTGGCACTATTTTTACAAGGGTGCCTTTGGGTAAATAAACGAGGAATTTCAGACAAATACTACAACAGTTGTAAGGAGTATTACGATGCAGCTGGTATATATCACAAAAAATGTGATGAGAATTTAGTAGATTGGAAAGAGATATATGAATAATAAAGCTTACGATGAGCTTTTAAAGCAAATTTTGCAGCTGCCTAGCGATAAGTGTGAACTTACATTAGATGAAAGTGTGCGGATTAATATCCCAAATTTCACTAAAGAGATTAGAGAAATTGCAGTTGCGCTTAAGCCGTGGCGAAAAGGACCTTTTAATCTAAATGAGCTTTTTATAGATAGTGAGTGGAGAAGCTTTGTTAAGTTTAATATCTTAAAACCATATCTAAATTTAAAAGGCAAAAGTGTCGCAGATGTGGGGTGTAATAACGGCTATTATATGTTTAAAATGCTTGAATTTGATCCAAAAAGTATAACCGGGTTTGACCCTAGTGAGCTAGCATTTTTGCAATTTAGTTTTATTAATCACTTTATTAAAAGCGATATTGAGTTTAAAATTGCTGGTGTAGAGAGCTTGCCTGAATGCGGAAGTAAATTTGATACAATATTTTGCCTTGGAGTTTTATATCACAGAAGCGACCCAATAAAGTGCCTAAAAGAGCTAAAATCAGCAATGAATCCAGGCGGTGAAGTATTTATAGATACAATGTACATCGAGCGTGATGATGAAATGGTACTAAGCCCTAATGGTAGCTACTCTAAAATTCCAAATATTAGCTTTATTCCAAGTATTAAAGCTCTTAAAAACTGGTGTCAAAGGGCTAAATTTAAAAGTTTTGAAATTTTAGCTACTAAGAAAACTGACTTGTTTGAACAGCGCAAAACAGAGTGGATAGATGGGCAAAGTCTTGGTGACTTTTTAGACCCAAATGATAACTCTAAGACAATAGAAGGTTATCCAGCACCAAAAAGAATTTATATAAGATTAACTTAAAGGTAATATTATGAATGAGTATGATGAGAGTTTGCAAGATATTGGATTAATTGATAGTGCTGAGATTTTTCAAGGGCTTTTAAATATACCAGCTACTATAAACTCCACTTTATGCGGCGGGATAGTAGATATGAAGCCAAACTATGCCAAAACTACGCTAATGACTAGCAATGAAATGATTTTTGATGATGAAAAGCTAGTTCATGGTGGATTTATATTTGGTGCGGCTGAGTGGGCTGCGCATGTAGCTATAAATACGCCCCACTCTGTAACTATAGGCGCAAAAGTAAATCTATACGCACCAGCCAAAGTTGGCGATATGGTAGAATTTGAGGCGCACGCCTACTACGAAGAGTCTAAAAAGCGTGAGGTTAAGGTTGTAGGCACAGTCAAAGAGATTAAAATCTTTGAAGGCACATATCAGATAGTTGTACTAGAAGAGCATATATTTAGACTTCAGCAACGTAAAATGACAAGCGATGAATCGCAACAATAAGGCTAGTATTAATAAATCTTGATTTGTTAATAAATTTAATCTATCTTATATAGGCGCAAAAGGCTAAATTGCCTGCGCCCATCTAATTAGCGAATTTCTCTCAGCATCTAAGCTTGTTGGTTCACCATGCCCTGGGTAAATTTTATAATTTTTTAACTCTACAGCACGTTTTAGACTCTGCTTCATTAATTTACCATCACTAAAAGGAAAATCATACCGACCAATTGAATTTTTAAATATAAAATCCCCGCTAAACATCACATCACCAGCCGTTATTACACTACATCCTGGAGTATGCCCTGGGAAATGGCAAAAGGCAAATTTAACTCCATTAAACTCAAACTCTTCTCCATCGCTTACTAAAATATCAGGGTTAAATTTAGCCTGCAAAAGTCCAAACGGGTCATTTTGGCACAAAAATGCATCATCTTTAGGTATATAAATATCCACACCAAATTTTGCTTTAATAGCATCACAATCATAAACATGGTCAAAATGTCCATGCGTACAAAATACCGCTAATGGATTTTTGCACACACGCTCAATCCACTCTAGCGCACCATCGCCTGGATCGATTATAATCTCTCCATCGCTTAAAACTACTACATAACAATTGGTTCCATAAATCCCAAAAGCTCTTGAAATAATCTGCATTTTTACTACCTTTTTTAAGTTTTTTTCTAATATTCTAAGATATATTTTACTATAATCTAGATATAATTTTGTACTATTTTTAATGGATGATATTAGTGGAAAATTTTAAATTATTAGAAAATAACCTTTTAAATTTTCTTGATTCTTACCTAAAAAGCTCTGGTGCTAAGGGTTTTGTCCTTGGACTAAGTGGCGGCTTAGACTCTGCGGTTGTGGCTACACTTTGTACCAAAGTCGCTCCTACAAAAGCACTCATAATGCCAACTTCTAGCTCAAATCAAGCAAATTTAAACGATGCTTTAGAGTTATCTAGTAAGCTAAATTTGGATTATCAAATTATTGATATTAGTGATATTTTAGCTAGTTTTTTACCTTTTAGCGATATAAATGATAAGCTAAGAGTTGGAAATATTGCTGCTAGAATCCGTATGATTTTACTCTACGATCACTCTAGTTTGCTTAATGCACTTGTTGTTGGTACAACAAATAAAAGCGAGAAAATGCTAGGATATGGTACGATTTATGGCGATATGGCGTGCGCACTAAATCCACTAGCAAATATCTATAAAAGCGATCTCTTTGAATTTGCTAGCTATCTTGGTGTTAATCACAAAATCATAGCCAAAGCTCCAAGTGCTGATCTATGGCAAAATCAAAGCGATGAAAGTGATATCGGATATAGCTATGCTCAGATTGATAAACTGCTAAAAGCTATAGAAAATGGTGAAGATTTATCTAAATTTGATAGCGACTTTAAAAATAAAATAACTGCTAGAATCACCAAAAATAGCTTCAAGCAAAAATTACCAGCAACACCAAATATATAAAATTAGGAGATTTGATGAGAGATATACCATTTTTTCGCCCCTTAATCACAGATAGAGAGCATGAACTTATCAAAGAGACCTTAGACAAAAATGCCAATTATATGGTTGAAAATTTAGAAAATAAGATAAAAGAGTTCTTTGGCACTAAGCATGCTATCACGACAAATAATGGCACAGCTGCCATTCACCTAAGTCTATGTGCAATGGATTTAAAACGTGGAGATAAGATTATTTGTTCAGTTAATGCTTTTCCTAGTATAGCTCAGGTAATTAGACATTTTGATGCTGAACCGATATTTGTTGATATTTGCGAAGATGATTTTAACATCGATCCAAATGAGCTAGAAAAGATTTTAAAAACTCAAAATCACAAAAAGCTAAAGGCTGCTTTTATCACGCATGTAGCTGGGCAAAGCGCTGATATGGAGGCAATTTACCGCCTTGCTAATGAATATGGCATAAAAATCATCGATGATGCTAGTAGGGCTATGGGCGCTACATTTAATGGAAATTTAATTGGTAATATGAACTCATATATGTCGTGCTTTCAGATAAATCCACAAGTCCAGCATGCTGTGGCTACAACTGGAATAATCGTTACAAACGATGATGAGATGGCAAATCGTGCTAGATTAATACGTAACCACGCTATAATAAATGACAGTTTTGATAAAGATGGCAATCTAGGATATATGTATGATGTAATTGATATTGGGCAAAAATATGATCTAAATTCACTCTGTGCCGCATATGGAATTGCTCAGTTTGAAAAACTTGGAAT
>JAFVMP010000222.1 GCA_017506845.1 Campylobacter sp. | reverse complement strand
TCAGTAATTGATATTAATCAAAAAGTAAGAGAGTATATAAAAAATAGATATATGGCCTAAATTTTACCGATTCTTAACAAAAAATTATTAAAATACATTAAAACTTAAAAAGGAAAAGTATTGCGTAAGATTATTGCATTTATAGCGATTTTTATATTTATTAGCCACGCTTATGGCGAATTTTCTGTGATTAAACTTGGCAACGATGATAATAATACTGTACTTGTAACTGGCGGGATTCAAGGAGATGAACCAGGTGGATTTATGTCTGCTAATTTATTAGCTCGTGGCTATGAGATTACATCTGGATCGCTATATGTAGCGCCAAATTTAAATATGCCAAGCATTATTAAAAAATCTCGTGGCGTAAATGGCGATATGAATCGTAAATTTGATACACTCTCAGAGAAAGACCCAGAAAAAGATGTGGTAGAAAAAATCAAAGCATTAGTTTTACAACCAAATGTTACGATGCTTGTAAATTTACACGATGGAAGTGGTTTTTATCGTCCAAAATATATAAATAAAATGATGAATCCAAATCGCTGGGGAAATATTGCTATTATTGACCAAGCAACTCTGCCAAATGCTATATATGGCGATTTAGAAGCTACTGCAAATAAGGTAGTAAAAGAGTTAAATAAGCACCTTTTAGATCCAAAGCATAAATACCATTTACGCAACACGCATACAGCCAAAGGTGATAAAGAGATGTTAAAGAGCCTTTCATATTTTGCGATAAAAAATGGTAAGGCAGCATATGCAAATGAAGCGAGTAAAACCTTGCCGGTGCATGAGAGAGTTTATTATCACTTAATTGCAGTAGAAGAATATTTAAAGCTAGCTGGGATCGAATTTAAGCGTAAATTTGAGCTAACACCGCAAGGCGTTAAAAAGGCGCTTGATGAGGATTTATCTGTTTTAGTGTGTGGCAAGTTTATGTTTTATTCGCCAAAGTCTCGCTTAGGTTATATTCCGCTTTCAAATGATGGCGAACTAGAGTTTGATTGTGATAATGCTTTAGTTGCTCTTACTAAAAATAAAGATGGATATAATATCCATTATGGCAATAAGATTGTAACAAGATTTACGCCGCAGTTTTTTGAGTATTCAAATTTGATTAATGAAATTGAAATTCGTATAGATGAAGGAGAGCCTGAATTTGTAATTTTAGGACAAAAAATCAGTGCTAAAAATAGCTTTGAGATAATCAAAAGAGATGGAGTAAGAACCAATATAATAGGCTATGGCACAATCCCGGTAGATGAAAGCGGTATAAAAATTAGTAAAGATATGATAAAATCACGCTTTTCTATGGATAAAGATGAGTCAATTTATAGAGTTGAATTTTATGAAGAGACAGACTCAAAAGATAAATTTATTGGTATGATTTTGGTGGAGTTTGTAAAGTGATTTTAGGGATTGAGAGTAGTTGTGATGATAGTTCAGTAGCACTTTTGGGTTTAGATTTAGAGCTAAAATATCATAAAAAAATTAGCCAAGAGTTAGAACATAGCAAATATGGCGGTGTTGTGCCTGAGCTAGCTGCAAGACTTCATACTGCAGCATTACCAAATTTGATTAAAGAGATTCAGCCATATTTTAAGGATATTAAAGCAATTGCAGTAACAAATCAACCCGGTCTTAGTGTAAGTCTTGTTGGTGGAGTAAGTGTAGCAAAAGCACTTGCTATTGGATTAAATTTACCATTAATTGAGGTAAATCACCTAGTAGGACATATTTTTTCGCTATTTTTAGAAGAATCTGAACAGCTGCCTCTTGGTGTTTTATTAGTTAGTGGCGGTCATACTATGATTTTATATGTTGATGAAAATGGAGATATTACCACGCTTGCTTCAACTAGCGATGATAGCTTTGGCGAGAGTTTTGATAAGGTTGCTAAAATGATGGGACTAGGTTATCCTGGCGGAGTGGCAATTGAGAATTTAGCTAAACAATCAAATAGTCATAGATATAAATTTACCATTCCATTAAAGGGTGATAAAAGATTAGAATATAGCTTTTCAGGGCTTAAAAATCAAGTTAGATTAGAAATCAGCCTCCGGCAGACGCTTGGCAGCATATCGCAGCGCGTCTTTGGAAATATCCGAACAGGCAACCGATACGCATATGCCCTTGTCTTCCGCTGCCTGATACAGGGCAGAAGTATACCATGCCTCTCCGCAGCCCGCATCCAGTATCCTGCTGCCGTTTTTCAGGCATGGCAGCGCGAGCTCAAGCAATGCATCCCGAATAGGCACATAATATCCGGCATCCAGAAAATCCCGCCTCGCCTCAACCATAAGCCGGTCATCACCGTGGCGTTTGTCGGATGACTGGTTGGACATCAGCAAATTCACATAACCGTATCTGGAAATATCAAAACAATGCCCATCCGGGCAAAACAGACTTTTTACACGCCTCTCAAGGCTCTTACCGCACACCGGACAACAGAATATCATATAATTCCTCCGCAGATCCGCTCAAAACAATTATCAAAAAACTCGCACAAAAAATGTTTTTCGTCATCCAATGTATATTAACACATATAAAATAATCTGCAATCCCAAAAATAGACAAAAAATCGGGCAGATCCAAAAAGTTTTTACGCATAATAATATTTTAAGAAACCGCTTTTCTTTTCATTTTACTTGTGGTACAATTATTTCATACAATTTATAACTTCGGAAAAATTTTTAACAGTAAAGGAGATATAGCAAAATGGGCAGATACGACGATCTGGTATTTAAAATCCCTCAGGAATTCCACAATTGGTACGGCTTCGCTTCTCCCCGCGGCTTCTTCCGCGGCACCACTATGATGGAGAAGGCAAGAGTTTACATGGACTTCACCTCCGTTACCAAGCCCCTCCCCATGGAAGGTCCCCACACCCACCACTGCGCTGACGAGTACCTCGTTTTCACCGGCGCTGACATGAACAACTTCTTCGAGTTCGACGCTGAGGTCGATGTATGGATCGGCGAGGATCCCAACAACCTCGAGATGTACACCCTCACTCAGCCCACCATTATCCGCGTCCCTCCCAAGATGTACCACTGTCCCGTCAACTTCCGCGTGATCAACAAGCCCATCGTCTTCTCCGCAGTTTATCTGGATGGCGACTGGTCCAAGATCAACCGCAACGTCGGTCAGGACGGCCGCGAGTTCTTCACCTATGACGGTGCAGGCATCCGTCGCTGCGTACGCGACAGCAGCAAGGAATGCGTATATTGCGGCAGCTGCTTCTCTGAGAGAATGAACAAGAAGGAAGAGGCCGAGGCCAAGCTATACTTGCATCCAAATCTCCATTATCTTGAGCCCACTTAACCGCTTTAATAATAGGTGAAATTGCTTTGTTGAATGATGTCTTTTTAATTGTTTTAAGTCTCTCGGCCCTAT
>JAFVMP010000221.1 GCA_017506845.1 Campylobacter sp. | reverse complement strand
TTATCATTTGAAATATCCATTAAAGATAACCCTGTGTCTTCATTTAATTCAGAAAATTCAACACTTGAACCAATTATATGAGCTTTATAGTATGTATTTTCACTCTCGCTATAATATGCTTCGATCTTATCTCCTTCAGCAGTAATAATTGATTTTTTAATCAATCCTAGCTCATAAGCATTACTTTTTTTTAAATTTTCAATCTCTTTATCATCTAATATTTCTTCTACTCCATTTAAGATATTATAAGATTTTATTTGCGGTGTTCCTAAATCCATAAAAACAAGCTGTGTGCCTTTTATTTCTTTAGTATTTTCATATTCAGTGACTACATTGTTTATTAAGGAATTAATTTTAGTTTTATCTTCATCAAGTTCTGATCGATTTGAAATTAATCTAGGATCAGTTCCATTTTTTCTACCTTTTGTATATTCTGCTAACAATTCGCCTCCTTTTAAATTCTCTATAGTAGAGGCTATATTTTGCGATACTTCCAACTGGAAATCTGTAGGCTTTAAAAAGACTGGGATATAATTTGCTCTAGGAACAAATTTGCCATCCATAGCTCTTTCAACATCTTCATTAGTAATATTATCAAATATAGTCTTAGTCATATTGCCAAGCTCAATTAGATTGGTATATCCTTTATTTCTAGTAGTCTCAATCATAGATACACCTGATGGCGATAATTCATAATCTATTTCAATATTTCCATAAACCCTCATAAAGCTATCAAGGCTGTTTAGGCGTGTTTCTTTTAATGTCTCAGGCGACATTATTCTCATAATATTATATAATTCATATGGAGCATTAGAGATTGGCGTTCCGCTCAACATAATCATTTTAGTGTTACAACTTTCTTTATTAAATGTATAGCTAGTTTCTAAAAGAGCATTTCCAAGCCTTGAGCCTTTAGAATTTCTAATCCCACGAGCTTTTAGAGCTGTGAAAGTTTCCATGTTCTTGGCTTCTTGAAATTCATCAAATACAAAACAACCAATGCCTAATTTATCAATTGTAAGTTTTGTTTTTAAAGTTTTATCAGTGTTAGCCTCAATCATAAGATTATTAATCTCTTTTCTATACTCTGATTGAAGTTTTGGCAGAGCTTTTGGTTTCCATTCCCTTTCTCTATCAATATTAACTTCGTTAATTATACTATCTATAGCACTTATTCTCTCTTGTAAAATTTTTATTTTTACTTCTATTGGTCTTTCTATATTAGCAAATTCATTATGTGTAATCAACACTATATCACCATCAAAATTAGCCATTTTTCTCAGAAATTCACTAGGATCTGATTGTTTAAATTCAACCATAGAGCTACTTAATACAGAGGCATTTGGGTAGGTTTTATAAATTTCACTCATCCAACCAGCTTGTGTTTCAGGTTTTACAACTATTAAAGTTTTGCCTTCGATAGTTCCAAGTTTTTTACCTTCGATTGCTGTTGCTATAGCAGTCATAGTTTTGCCACTTCCTACTTGATGATTTAGGAATGTGTTTTTCTCCATATTGCATCTAAATACTGCATTTTTCTGATGCTCTCTAAGAGGTATTTGGGAACTAAAAGTTAAAATACTACCATCGTATTTTGGATCTACATAGCACATATATCTATCAGTATATAGATTGTAAATTTCATTTAGATATTCAGGTTTATTATTAATCCAATCACTCCATTCTCTTTTTATATCTCTTGAAATTATATCAGCTTTCATCACTGCTTCTTTGTCTATTTTGCCATCTTTGGTAATGCGAGTTGATTTAGTATTCATAGTATTTTCTAAAACATCAACATCTGTAATTCTACTTGTAATGTATGTTTTTCTACCACCATTTACTTTAAGCATCCATCCAAAACCCTCGCTTTTTCCTACATTTATTTCAAAATATTTTAAATCTACATTTTTAGGATCGGTTTTAAATTTTTGAGCTATAAAATCTTTATAGATATGTATTGGAACAAAATCTACTCCAAAATTTATTGTAATAGGATCATCAAGGCTTAGTGCTTCAGGTTTACGAGCATTTAATTCTTTTATATTTTTTTCTAAAAATGAATATTTTTCAATTAATTTTTGAGCTTCTTCTATTTTTTTTATTACATTACCACTTAAATATTGTTCTCTAAAGAGAAATTCTTCTTCTATATTAATAGTTTTACCAGTTAAGTAATCAGGGTTTGTAAAAAATATATCGCTATTACTATTATAAAGTTCATTTCTTGTTTCTTCAATACTTAAACCAGTTTCATTGGCTAGATAATGCACATTTATATAACCATATTTAGAAATTGAGCTTAAAACACCTTCGCTAGGATTTTTAAAAACAAATTCAGTATTATCATTTTTATTTGTTATTACTCTTTCATCGAGTATTTTAGATCTTTTAAAAATAAAAGTTCCATTAGGTTGTTCTTCAGGGTATATTAACGATAACATCATTCCCATACTCGGATCATCGCTGAAACGCTTAACAGATTTAATAGGCTTTCCATTTTTACCATACAAATCAAATGCCACAGTATGTACTTCATCTCTTGCTTTACTTATGCGAATATCGTTATTATCTATGGTAAAATCATTATCTATATCTATTTTTCTCATTATAGCATCTCTATATTTTATATAGGATTTAACAAATTTTTTCTCGCTTTCACTTGTTTCAATTTTTTCCAATGATATTGTAAAATTATCACTATTTTTATCTTTTATTTTATAAATATCTTGTTCTATTGCGACATATGAATTGACAGAAAGACTACTATAATATTCTTGAGTATTTGTAGGCATATTTGATAATTCTAGTTCAAATAGATTTTTTTCTATCTTTGTATATTTAAAAATATTTTCAGGAAGTCTATTAGCAAATTTTGCTATTTCATTACTAATTATTTGCTGGTCAAATTCTATATTTGCTTTATGATCTATTTTTAACTCATAGCCAAATCTTGATGAATTTACAATTGCTTCAGTTGTTAAATTGTTTTTTGGATTATTTAGAAAATAACTGTTAGTCTTATATAAGTTAAATTTGACTTTTTCGATTTCATTGTAATATAACATAGAATAGCCCAGTTTTTCATAATCCAAATCAAAGCTATTAATATCTTCATATCCAAAGAATTTTTCATATAATTCCTTGTTTTTACTATTTAATCCTTTTTTTAGTTTTATGATTATATCGTGTTTAAAATTATTATCATTTTTTAATTCTTGCAAATTATCAACACCTATAATTTGACTCAAATATATCTCATTTTTTTTATCTCCATAAAAGATATAATGTTCTTTTAATGCTTCCATAATTTCTAAATCTTTTATATGAAATTTAAAATCATAAATTTCATCTTTATTTTGCTCCCACTTATTAGCTAATGGAGTTCTTTTCATAGTTTTGATCTCTCCATTATCATCTTTGGTAGTTTCATATGTATAGCCTTTTTGAAAAACAACTATATCTGTAGATATTGATACGCCTTGATCTTTAAAAACATCAGGTGGCAATCTTAAAGCACCTATAAATCTACCAATACCCTCAAATCCAACTTCTTGAGTATCAATTATATCTATATTATCATTCCCATCTATAATTTTTTTTATCTCCATATTGCAATTATCCAAAAAACGGCTTGAAGTTACAAATATAACAAATCCGCCATCTTTGGTATTTGCTAAAGCTTTTTCAACAAATTTATCAGTTAAATTATTAGCTCCGTATGGAGGGTTGCCTATAACTAAATCATATTTAGCCTCTTTGATATCACTTAGATAATTTTTATTTATAACATTAGTGTTTGGCTGAATAAATTTTAAAATATCAGCAGTGATTTTATCTAATTCATATGCTGTAAAATTTGCATTTAAATCACAGTTGTTAATAAATCTACCAATACCAGCTGAAGGCTCTAAAATCTCTAATTTTTCTTCATTATTGCTAGCAATACCTAATTTCTTTGTAATTTCATTTATGCTATTTATGATATATGTAGGTGTATAATATGCATTATCAGAACTTAATTCTAATTGGGTTTTTAAGCTATTAAAATTAAATTCATTATCTAAATGTGAGTATTTTCTAATAATTTCATTAAATTTATCTCTTTCTTTGTCAAAATCTTTATTGCTATCATTAAAAAATCCACTTAAACCACCAAATCCAGTATATTTACTAAGCTTTTCTAGGCTCTCTTTATTTGCATAGATATGATTTCTATTATCTAATTTATTAATATTAAATTTTTGTCTAATATCTATTTCGGCACTTTTAAGAGCAAAAAGTGTTTCTATAGCTTCTAAATTGCTTTGTAATCTAGCAGATTTTGTTATAGGTGTCTCCATGGTATTATAATCCACAGAGACAACTTCGAAACTCCCTATTTGAGAGTAATTATCTAAAATATACTCTTTTAAATTTCTATCGGAGTTATTTTGATAAGCTCCATTTTCTCGATTATCTCTTTGTTCGTTGGTTTGCCTAGTTCGCAAATCTTGACTAATATATCTATCATTTCTTGAGTGTAATTCTGCGTTAAAAGATGATTGTATGGACTGTTTTTTCCCATTATCAATTGTCGAATCTCTAACCATTTTTTCTCCATCAATTGCAGAGAATAGGCTGTCTTGTCTGTACCGTAAACTATCATCGGTAGCTGGTAATACCATTCGTTTTTCACCATATATTCCACTTCTTTCATATCCATCTCTTGGCTCATTTCCTTGTTTGGTAATATCCAAGCTAGCGTTGAGTCGATTAGCTCTTTCTTCCAAATTAATGCTTCTTGGAGAGTTTCGTAATCTTTCATCATCCATTGATGAATCAGTTCGTAATACTCTTTCTTGCGAGAATTCTGCTCTTCTTCCCATAACTCCTTGAGTAGTTGAGTGTGTCTGATTTTGTCTAGCTTGACTGCCTTGCCTGTGGCTAAATCTATCTCCATCCCCATCTGATCTAGTGTGGTCTTCATTGAGTTCATCTCCGTCGCTACTATCTCGTATGGTTTTTGGATTCCATTTTTGAGCTGAATTGCTGAGTAGATCATCGCTCCAGTTTTTAGTGATGGTTGGATATTCTGTCTTATTGGTATCGATATCTCTTTTATCTTTTTGAGATATATCGGTATCATCTGTGCTTGAAATTCCTTTTGAGCTAGGTCGTATTCTATCATCAAATTCCATAGTTGATTGCGAAATTCCTGTGGCAATGCCATCATCTTTGAAGTTACTGAGATCCAATGTAAGGTTCGTATCAGCCCAAATCCTTTCAGTGGTGATGGCTTGGTTATCTCTGATGTTAGAGTGTTGTGTCTGTTCTCCCAAAACCAAATTTGCATTATTAGTGATTGAGCTACTGCTCCCCAATATATATCCTGAGCCTTCATTAATTCTAGCTTCCACCCCCAATTCATCTCCAAAAATGTTTTTCGTAGATTGTATATCGCCTCTATCACCAATAGTGGCTCCACTGCTGAAATCGGAAGTATATGGCTCATTGTGTCGGTCGTCCCATTCATACTGTTTTTGAGTAGTTGATGAAGTTTCTTGCTCTCTTGAAACTCCAGCTCTGGTATCAGGTCGTATCTCTCGTTCAATTCCTGAGTCCAAAGTTCTGTTGTCCCTGATTTCATTAGAGTTTGTATTAAAATCTCTTTGTATTGCGGTGTTATTCTCTCTTTTGTCTTCTCTATTGTTGGATTGCTCTCCTTGCTCTGCCAACCTAGATCCACTAGATGAAATTCCTTCTCTATCAAGGCTTCTAGACTGAATATATCCATCAGCTCTTGTGCTGGTATTGTAATTAGTTTCTCCCACCAATCCTTGTGTTGATATAGCGTCTCTTGTAGTATCGCTCTGCTCTCTCCTATCCCCGCTCCTTGAAATTTGTTGAGCATTGTCGGTGGATTCTTGCCTATGTATTGTGGAATTATCGTGTTGTATATATCTGGCGTTAATGTCTCTAATCTCATTTATAACTCCTATTCTTTCTAAATTTAGCCTAACTTCATCCCGTATTTTCTTAGCCAATCTATCTTTTATATTTTGATAATTAGCAACTGTTTTAATATAGCTAAAATCATCTAAAGTAAAGTCTACTATATTTTTAGCTTCGCCAAATAGATCATCTCTATATGTAGCCATACTATTTTTATGCAAATTTTCATATCTGCTTATGGCTCCTCTTATCGCTCCAATCCCTATTAAAGCATATCTATCTTGAGCTGTGAAATTAATATTTAAACTATTTAATACACTATGCTCAACCGCCCAGCCTAACTCATCAAAATTTAAATTATATTTTTCTAATATCTCTTTGCTGTTTTTATCTAATAATTTTTTTAACACTTTTGATTCCTTGTAATTTTAAAATAAATTTAATAAAAATATGCTTAAATTAATTATTAAATAAATAATAATTAATTAACTATTAAATAATTAAGAAATCGCACCATTTATCGATTTAAATTAACTTTTATATTTTTAGATAAAATATCTTGCCTATCTTTGACATAATCGCTAAAATCATATCCATTTTTTATTGGTTCATTTTTTATCTCTTTGGCTAAAATTTCCAAATTAAGTATTTGGACTTGACTGGTTACTGATTGTAATTGATTTTTTAATGCTATTGCTCCATTTTTTCCACTTACATCTACATCAAAAACTATACATATACTTCTATCTTTAAACAAATTTAAATCTTTATCTTTTATCTTAGAACTAGCACTTGGCATACCAATAGCATTAATACCTAGATTAATTGCGTTTAATGCATCTTTTTCTCCTTCGCATATATAGATTACTTCATCTTTTTTTGTTTTGTTTAAAATTTGTATGTTAAATATCTCTCTTGGTCTATTTTTTTCAAATAAAACTTTATACTCTTTATAATTAGGGTTATAAGCCCAGAAATTTGCTACATTTCCATCGCTATCTATTATAGGCATTGTAATTCTATCTCTTTTACTGTCGTATCCTAACAACTCTTTAAGTTGCTGGTTTAATCCATTATTATTAGCAGTATGTATGGTTTGATTTACTAACTCTTTAAATCTAGCTTGATTTAAATCTCTGCCAACTTTATAAGCTTGAAATTTTTCTAAAGCCTCATCTCGTTCAAGATGTTTGGCAGAATTTTGCTCTTGAATGTTCATTTGGATATCAGGTTTAAAAGTAGTATCATTTATAGACTGATTTGTAAAGCTTTTTGCTATAGCAAATGCTTCTCTTTTGCCAAGATTTTCAAAAGCAACCATAAAATCTACGATATCACCGTGCCAACCAGTGCCGAAATCGTGAATTTTACCATCTTTATAGATTGATGCAGATGGCGTTCTTTCATCTTTTCTAATTTTAAATTTGAAATTTTTATCTACTTCATAACCTCTATTTTGTAAAAATAAAGCGGTTTGATGTGGCGATAGTGTCATAATCAATTCCTTTGTTTATTTTTAATAAATTTTGTATCACTTTGTTTGAATAGTTATTGTTTTTTACTCTTCCGTTGTAGCAATTTAACGCCTTATAGTTAAGTTTATGTTTGGCAATACAGCGACTTAAAATTTCAGCACCTATATACACATTAATACTTGGATTTAAAAGATCTGTTTCATTTATATTTTGATATCTGCTTAAGTGGATACTATTTACCTGCATTAATCCAAAGTCCGAAGTTCCATTAGAATTTGACATATTAATTGCTGTATGATTAAGATTGCTTTCAGTTAGGGCTATAGCTTTTAATAGCTTAAAAGGTATATTAAAGCGAACTGATTCACGCATAAATAGATGATCATAATCGCTTTTAGCATATATTGAGCTTATCAATAAAAGAAAAAAAACTATTGCCTTCATTGAATTTTTGGTTTTCCATTATCATCATAATACATAGCTTTGCAACCTTGTTTAAACTCGCTACAACCCCACCACCAATTGCCTTTTTTATTTTTCATTCTTTGCAAAAAACCCTTGTTGCACTGCGGACATTTATGTGTTTCATCTATCTCTTTTGGTTTATTATCAAAATTTGGCTTTCCATTATCATCATTAATAAAACCAATATTACAATTTTTATAATTAGCACAACCCCAATAGAATCTGCCCTTTTTATTTTTAGCTTCTAATCTTCTTAAATTACTTTGACATTTAGGGCATTGATATGTTGTTTCTTGATTTGATAAATTCATTTTAAAATTTCCTTCTAGTCTATTAATTTCATCTTTTACAACTTGTTTTACTCCAAGTAAAAATTCATTTTTGCTTTTTGTGCCGATACTTATCTCTTTTTGTTCTTCAAACCACAACGCAGTTAAATCTACACTAGTTAAAATTTGTGGTGCTACACTATATAATTGCCTACCAAGCTCACTCGATATAATATTTTTGCCTCTCTCGGCAATATATCCACGCTCAAAAAGATTTTTAATATGTTCTGATCTCGTTGCTGGTGTTCCTATACCACCGTTTTCACCTTTTTTACCTTTATCTTTTTCTTGAAGTAGCTTTTTGATTTTCTCATCTTTTACATATTTACTAACCGAGGTTAAATCTTTAAGTAGAGTTGCCATTGTGTAGTATGGTTTTGGTTTAGTTTGCTCTTTGCTTATCTTGACTTCATTTATTAATGCTGTTTCGTTTTCTTTGATAGAAGTTAGATCTTGTTTTATCTCATTATCGCTTTCTTCATCATCACTTTCATTATAAATCTCTTTATAACCAGCTTTTAGAATTTTCTTAGCTGATGAGATGAACTTATGCTCATCTACGCTAACTTCTAAATTCGTAGCTATGTATTCCATTGGTGGATAAAATAGAGCCACAAAGCGTTTGCAAATAAGAGTATAGATGTTTAGTTCTTCTTTGCTTAAATTCTTTACATTTGGATTAGCTAATGGAATTATACCAGTATGAGCTGTTACAAACTCATCATTAAATGCTGAATGCTTGATAGTTGTATCGCACTTAGATATATCTAAATTTAGATTATTTGCTACTGCTTTTAAGATATTTGGACATTCTTGAAATGTATTCTCATTTAAGTATTGACAATCGCTTCTATTGTAGCTAATTGCCTTATGGGTTTCTCTTAAAGATTGAGTAATTTTTAAGACTTGATCAGGTTTATAGCCAAATTTCTTACTACACTCTGCTTGAAGTATTAAAAGCGAATATGGTAGTGGAGCAAACTCTTTTTTATTTTCGTGTGTTGCTTTAGTAACTAATCCGTTTTTACCTTGCGTATTGGCTTTTATATCGTTTGCTACGCTTTCATCTGTAATCTTTTCATCTTTACTCAGTTTATAACGCATAGGTATATTTAAGCCTTGAGCGTTGATATTTGCTGTTACGCTATAATAATAACTTGATTTATGGCTTTCGTGTTCTTTATCCCTACTTACTATAAGTCCTAAAATTGGTGTTTGAACTCTACCAACACTTAAAACTTTAATATTCATAGCGTTTTGTTGTCTAGCCTTAATTGTGTAGGCTCTTGTTAAATTTAATCCCACGAGCCAGTCTGCTTGACTTCTAGCAAATCCACTATCGCTCATACCTTTAAATTCAGAATTTGGCTTTAAATCTTTTAAAGATTTTTTGATACCAGCTTCAGTGATGTCTTGTAGTAGCATTCTCTTTACTGGTTTATTAGTTTTAGAATAGATAATAATCTCATCGATTAGAATTTGACCCTCTTCATCATAATCGCCACAATTGACAATTTCAGTAACTTGACTATCATTAATAAGCTTTATGATAGCTTTTAATTGAGCTTTTGATTTTTCTTTTGGTTTATACTTGAAATCATTAATTTCAAAAGGCAAATCAGCTAAATTCCACTTACTATACTTTTCATCATATTCTTCTGGTTCGCATAACTCTAAAATATGCCCAAATGCCCAAGTAATAATATCATTTCCAATTTTTATATATCCATCAAATTTCTCTTGTTTCCCATCCATACCATTTGCAATGGCTCTTGCAAGTTCAGGTTTTTCTGCTATAAATAATCTCATTAACGCTCCAATTCTATATTTTTATTTTTTTGATTTTTTGCAATCATTCTCATCTTTTGAGAGTTCTTTTATAATATTTGATAAAGTAATATAAATATTTCAAATCTGCTATGGCTTCCTTATCACTTAAAAGCTCTGCTAATCTCTCGCAGAGCTTCAAAATTTCTAACTCGCTATGTTTATTCATCAATAACTCCAGCAAGTTTTTGAGATAGTTTGTCTTTCCAGCTATCAAGTGGTTGATTGAAAGTATCGCAACCCAAAAACATCATACTCATATCAGTTACACTACTTACATCCCAGCTATTAAGTGGTTGATTGAAATTTTTGCAACCTATAAACATCGAATTCATTTTAGTTACACTGCTTACATCCCAGCTATTAAGTGACTGATTGAAATTTTTGCAACCAGCAAACATTCCATCCATATTAGTTACACTGCTTACATCCCAGCTATTAAGTGGTTGATTGAAATTATGGCAATATATAAACATCATACTCATATCAGTTACACTGCTGACATCCCAATTATTAAGTGGTTGATTGAAATTTTTGCAACCATCAAACATCTCATTCATATAAATTACACTGCTTACATTCCAGTTATTAAGTGGTTGATTGAAATTATCGCAACCCAAAAACATCATACTCATATCAGTTACACTACTTACATCCCAATTCTCAATACCACTAAAATCTTTACGCTCATTCTTATAAAACAACCAACTCATATCAGTTATAGCACTAGTATCTATATCGCTTAAATTTATCGATAAATTATCTACTAGACTTTTTAATTCTTCTCTTGTTTTTGGTTTATATTTTTTCATATATTTTGTTTCCTAAATTCTGTTAATTCATCAATCTATTTATCAATAACTCCAGCAAGTTTTTGGAATTTTGATTTTTTGATAGTAATACTCTTCTTTTACATAGCAAGTTCTAAAACTATCGCCACCACACTCATAAGAGTAACTTCTTGTCTCATAGTGTCTATCATCAGGATTTAACCTTTCATACTCTTCTTTTGTGATTGTGATAAGCTCATAGCCACGATTAAATCCAGCTACAGTGTAATATTTACCATCACAGTTGTATTTTGGCATTTGATAGTCAGTGTATTCGTGATTAATGAAGGTTGGACAATGACTTGGCATATTTGGATTTATTCTAGTGTATCTATTTTCAATACTATCGCTTGTTAGATAGTTATTTCTATAATATTTTATATGTGTATCACGATTAATATTTTGAAATTGATTATTTAGGTATTCAGGTTTGCATTCGTCTGGATTTACACTTGCTAACATTCCTTTATAATCCGCCAAGATTATATTAGTTGCTGTATTTCCGCTATCCGTAGGGCATAGTTCTAAAAATCTTCTTCTTTTTTTTAGAGTGTCTCCTGGTTTTTTACCTTTAATTGAGTAAAAATGCTTTAAAGGTGGATTGCATTCACTTGGTCTTTGTCCACTGCTTAAACACAATAGAACTTCACAAGCAGTTCTTCTATCTCCAGTTAATTCATTTTCGTCTGCTAATAAATTTATCGATAAACCTAACATTATAGCCATAGCTCCAAATGTGACTTTTTTCATTTTTTCTCCTTTAATTTTATAGATTCTCATCTATATCTATTTCTTCTATCATTACTTCTTCATCTAGTTGAATCTCTTCTTTATGCTTTTGTTTATATTCTTCTTCTATTTTTTTAAAAGCAATATCTCTATAAATTTTATATCTATCTTGAAGTTCAACTTCAAATTTTTCAAAACTTTGCACAGGTATATCTATTTTTGTTTCTTGACTTTGCAACATTGTTTCCCAGTCATCTTGTTCAAGCTTATTTTTCTTTTTATCGCAAATATTTTTAAATGTTGGGCTTATTTCTTTAAATTTGTCTATAAAGTATGGATCGTTATAATAGTATGCTTTATTAGCCATCACAGGCTTATTGTTGTCTATTTTTAGAATCTCTTTGTCTGCTTTTAGCGTTAAAAGTTCTTGCGGTAGCATCAAAGGACGCTGCGTATCGCTCTCGCTTCCACCGCCACCTTTGCCTAAATTGCGACTTCTATTTTTAATGGTTTTGTTTCCGAGCATTTTTGATAATTTTTCAGCATCTTCCATCTCTCTTGGTGTATAATATATTTGGCAGGCGTGGTTAGTTAATAGAGTCTTAGCTCCATCTCTGCCATATCCGTTAGGTTCAGGCGTTTCAAGTTGCGAATTTGATTGATAAATCATTACTGATCTAAGTCCATAACCAGCAATAAACGAAATTCCTTTTAAATAAGTCGACAGATAACCACTGGCAGTAAATTCATCCATCAAAAGCATTACCTTATGTTTTAATTGCGCATTGTCTTGTGGTAACTCTTTTGTATTGACTAAAATTAGTTGTTGCCAAAATAGATTTAGTATCTGTTTTGCATTAGCTAATTGATCAGGAGTGATTCCTATGAAAATTGTCATTTTTTTCTTGCGTAAATCTCTAAAATCAAAATCATTACCATTAGTTGCTAGTCTCATATTGTCACCCCTAAACATACCAAGAGGCGCGTTAAATGAACCAAGAATCGAACTTCTAGTGTTTTCAGCAGTGATGGAGTAATACGCATTTATCCTTGCTAATGTTTTATCGCTTAAAAATTTCTTGCCTAGCAATTTAGATTTTAAATTTAGATCTTTAAGAAAATTCCAAGTATCATCAAAATTACTTATCTCTTTTTTCTCTTGACTTTCAACAAATCCATCAGCACTATTTAGATTTTCAATCAAAGCTCCATAAGAAAAATTAAAACCCTCACTGAGTTCTAATAAACCTGCCAAATCAAAACTGCATTTAAGATTATATTTTTCCAAAAACTCTAAACCTGCTATAGTTGTTAACAGATCATTGCATAGGTAGCATAAACCCATAAACAAATTTTGGGCTTGTTGAGCGAAAAATTTTCCATTGTCATTTTCAGGTACTGGATATATGATATTTGCTAAATCTGTTAATTCAGCATCGCCATTGCCTCCATTTAAATCTACATACGCTAGTGGATTGTATCTATGAGTTCTTCTATCAAATGGATTAAACAAATAAACTTCATTGTTTAATTTATCTCTTCTATATTTACTGGCAAAGTTAAAACATTCTTGCTTTATATCTTGTACTACGCAACTCTCTTGCCAATCCATTAAATTGGGTATTACAATACCCACACCTTTGCCGGTTCTTGTTGGGGCTCCCAGTGAAACAAACTGGGAGCCACCGAAGCGTAAGAGCTTGTTATTGTATTTACCTACAATGATACCTTTATCGCCATATAAACCCATCTTAGCTACATCACTTGAATTTGCAAATTTTGCATCACCGTGCAGTTTCTCTTTTTTAGGTATATATGGCAATATAAATGCTATTGAGTTAAATAATATAAGCGATAAAAATAGAGAACCAAAACCTTTAGCCGTATAGTCATCAGTAGTCAATATTTCTAATTGAACCAAAAATAAATCGTGCCAAATCTGATAATACCTGTTTATATTTTTAATATCACCTATGATTAAAGCAAATAATACAGGCATAGCTAAATAGCCTAAAATAGTAAAAAATAAATGAACTATTATTTTTTGTGTTTTAGTTAATTCTATTTTATCGCCCATTTTTATCTACCTTCGTTGTTTTGTTGCAAGCCTTGATCCATTGCTTTATTTAAGTCTTGTCCCATTTGCTGAGATTGAACTTGCTCTTTTTTTACAACTGGAGTTACATTAGTAACGATAGCTCCACGACCTTCTGCAAAAGTTATGTTTGCAACAGCAGCACCACCATTTTGGGCAATATACTCGCTTAAATTTGCTAATTGTGGATATTGTCCATAAAGTTTAGATTTATCATTCATACCAAGTGAAAATTCTGCTGATTTACCATAACTATCTACATTTTTAACCATATTTGAAAATTTTTCTAAAACATCTTTATTGATATATTTATCACTATCCATTATATAACCGTTTTTACCACGAGTAGCCGAAATTGATGGCGCATACTCAATTTCTCCGGTTTCAGGATTGGTGGTATTTTGACCATAGCTAATAGATACTTTATTGATATATCCAACTTGAGCTGTTTCAGGGTTTGTGTATTTATGAGAATAAAATCTAGCCACCATTACAGTAGAAGCTTTCTCTTTGCCATCCTGATCTGGCACTTTATCGCCAGTAATTACAATAGGCATTTTTCTAGGATCTACATTATTAGCGTGTAAAAAAGTTTCAATTTGACCTAATTTATTTAAAGCTTGTATAGCATTTGGTTGATTTATTTTTCCAGTTTCATCCGCATATTGACCCAAAGCACCAAATCCTAGTCTTCTTTTATCGCTTTGAACTCCATTTTCATCTGTTTTTACAAAATCATAACTTGTAACATATATATTTAAACCTTTGTTTTCATTATTAAATTCTTTACTCATTGTATATTCCTTGTTTTGATCTATTTTTTATAATTTTGATTTTAATTATTTAGAAAAATTTGTTTAATTTATAAAACAAATTTTCTTTATCTACTATTTTTAGAATAAACCAGTTGATTTACCCATTAAAAAACCTATAGTTACACCAAATGATAAAGTAGTAACTACATATACTAATAAATATGTTTTGTATTTGCTATTTACATTTTCAACTCCTTTATTAAATTTGATTAATGCATTATCTAAATTTGTTTGAACTTTAGATGTACTTTCTTCTAATTTTGTAAAACTTTCATCTGTAATTTTTTTAGCATTTTCAAGACTTTCTATAAGTTTATTTTTATCTATAAAGTTTTCGAACTGCTCTGTTAAATTATTTAAACCTGTACTAATTGCTGTTAAAGCATCATTAATATCTGTTTTGATATTAAGTCTTTTTTCATTAATGGCTTTAAATATTTCTTCGTTATTACTAATTTCTGTTTTTAGCTTTTTATCTAATTCGGCATTCAAATTCGAAGTAATAACATCAAAATTATCAGCTACAATAGATTTTTGTTTATCAAATTTAGATTTAATATGAGATCCTATACTATTAATATTATTTTCCCAATCCTTTAGCATATTTAGAAATTGACTAGAAATTGAATTTTCATCATTTATAAAACTTTTTATTTCTTGATTAAAATCCGAATATCTAGCAGTTAAATCGTTAATAGCTCTCATAGATATATCTAGTTCAGTTTTTAATTTATTGATTATAGTTGCATCATTGCTAATTTTAAATAACTCTATCGTGCTTGGACTTTGCAAAAGCAAAAATAATACTTTAAGCTTAGCTTGTAAATTTTCAAGAGCTTTTTTAATGCTATTTTCAGCAGATTTAATCTCATCCTTTGATGAGGCTTCATTAAATCTAATATTTTCATAACTTTCTAGCTTTTTAAATTCACTTTGAAATTCATTATCTACTTCTTTATAGTCAAACAAAATCTCTAACTTATTATCTTTAGCAGTTTGAATTCCTTTGCGTATTAACTCAGACATAGAGATTACTTGATCTTTTTTACTATCATCTTTGGCAATTTTATCTATCTCAGATTGCAACATTTCTATAGTTTCTTTAGCATTTTGCAAGTCGCTTTTGAGTTTTGTATTCTCTTCACCTAATTTCTTATTATTGGCAATTGCCATAGCTACATTTGAATTAGAAATTTGTTGAATTTGTTCATTATTACTTTGTTTCTTATTTATATCTATTGTAGTGTTATCGCTAAGCTGATCACTATTTATTTGTTCTATTTCATTACTTAACATTATTTTTAAACCACTCTAATACTTGTTCTCTAATATAAAAAATTTTACCGCCTTTCCCTGAGCGAACATATGGCAATGGATTCTCTTTTCTGAGTCTCCAAGCACATTGAGTAGCCTCAGATATTCCAAGCTCATTAGTCATATCTTTAACATCCATAATAAAATCTTTCAAATGTTTTTTATTGTTGTTATCAGACGACATTTTTACTCCTTTTTTTCGTGAAAAAATAGTGCATTAACTATATTTTTTGATCCTTTAATGCTATCTACTATAGATATTTCAATATTTGCTTTAACACCATTATCAATAAAATATTGTTTTATCTCTTCAGCCATATCCTTAGTGCCATTAAGAATAATCCTATCGGCATTATGTGCTACTAAAAAGACTTTAATAACATCATCATTTTCTAATATATAACCATCTTTTGTTTTGCTTATTAATGCTGAATAAGTCCAATTAGTAACCCTTAAAAATGGATCTAATGGTAGATTGCTTTTTTTGTATCTCAATAAATCTTCATTAATGGTAATCAAGCTATCACCGTCAAGTTTTACCACTTTTGGAGCAGAGCACCCATTAATCAACATCATCCCCAAGCAAATAGTAGCTAAAATTTGTATTTTCATTATTTATCCTTTACTGTTCCGTTTTCATTTACGCCATATTTTTCTGATCTCCATAATAGATCTAAAATATCTTCCATTTGTGATTGAGTAAGTTCAGGTATTTCATCTTCTTCATCATCATATGAGTAAATATTTCTATCTAGTGGGTTAAATTTGTTATATCCTGTGTTATAAATTTCACCAACTAACTCTGTAAGGTAATCAAGTCTTTGAATCGCATAATCTAATTTACTATTAATTATTTCTAAATCTTTTGTCATTTTTTATCCTTTGAATTTATTGATTTTATCTTTTCTATGGAATTCGCCCTTATCATCTAGACTATAAATTTCACCATCTTTTAAATACTCAACAACCTGTCTTTTGGCGCCGTGTTTTTTAAACACCACAATAATATCAATTGTATGAGATACTACTTCAGCTATCATCTCTCTACCAAGCACTCTAGCATCATCGTGTTGCATAGCCATCATTACAAGTCTATCTTGGCATTGTTTTACGCTACCAGCGTGACAACTGGTCATAGAGCCACCGTGACCGCTTGAGAGAACATTTAAAAAGTCGTATGTTTCTCCACCCCTAAGCTCTGCTAACAAAATACGAGATGGTTTCATACGCAAACAAGATTTTAAAAGTGAAGCGGAATTTATCAAATCACTGCTTTTTGCTTCACTAGGATATACTAAATGCACCCTATTTGTATGTTCAGCAAAAACAAGCTCTCTGGTATCTTCAATCGATATCAGTCTTTCTGATCTAGGTATATATGTAACTAATGTTTTCATAAATGTTGTCTTACCACTGCCAGTTTCACCGCAAATAACAACATTTTTACCTTTTTCAATACTCTCTTTTAAAAACAAAGCCATATTTTCACTTAAAGAGCCATTTTTGATATAATCATCTATAGTATAGATAATCTTGCTAGGCTTTCTGATGGTAATACTTACACACTTATCTTCTACAACAGGTGGAATTACTATTTGCAATCTTTCTCCACTAGGCAACATAGTTGACAAAATAGGCTTTGTCTTATCTATTTTATCTTTTTTATAACTAGCACACGCTTGAGCATAACTCATAGCATCTGCAAAGCTTATTGTATTTTCGTTTTCGTGCCATACTCCATTGATATCTTCGGTCATTATGGGTAGATGTTCGCCGTTGTAACAAATTTCATTAATGTTATCATCAGCTATAAATTTTCCAAAAAAGTTATTTGTATATTTTTTTAATACTATATTTTCTTCTAATATATTCATTTTTGAGACCACTCCAATTCATATACATTGCTAAAATCTATATCTCTATTTACATATACGCCAACTATGTCTCCGTGATTGCGATATAGTGTCGGTTTAATATTTGCAAATTGATCAAGCACTTTACTTGCTATCTCTTTAGCAGTTTCTCTTGTTTGAGCCGTAGCATCATCGCTTGAATTTGCAACCATAGAATTTGGATTCTCGTGTGTCTTTCTCACATATCTATCTACTAATGCACCCATTGCATCATCAATCACAGATACAAGTATTGCAGATCCAAACCTTTTTAAATAATGATAATCAACCCAGCCTTCTATACCAGCACCGCCTAATTCATCAGTAGCACCTGAGTTGATCGGTATATCAATATTTTCGGTTGTTCTAATATTATTCCAAACTACAAAGATCCTATTCATTCCATCATTTAATTGCCCGCTTTTAAATCCACCGCTCATCTTTGAGCCCTTTTCAATTAATAACACCTTTCCATCTTGACTATAAACATTATTAGATATGGTGCAATTTATTTGACCACTAATCATACTAACAATCTTCGTATTTAAACTACAACCTATATAAGTTCCTTCAGGCAGTGTTAAAGTAGGATTAAAATCATTTTTTATAGCTCTAGAAGGTTTATATACGCCAGTTTGATATATATCATCAGTAACCTCTGTTTTGCTCATATATTTAGAAGTAATTCCCTTTGATAAACGGTATTGGCATTCATCTTCTCCTAATTTTCTAAATTTTTTTTGAGCTTCATCGTATACAACGCACGGATCACTCATATCAAGACCGCTAGATCCTTCCTTTGTTTTAGATGTTTTTGATGTATCGATATTATCATTATTATTTATTATTAATAATGATGAGCTTTTATAAACTTCAGGTTTATTTTCTACAATAGGTCTATCCTTAAAACGGTTACTTTCAACTACAGTATCGCTATTCTCAACTATTTCATTTTTTGCTTCGCTAATATTTATCTCTTCATTTTCAGATCTAAAAGATTTATTTTTAAGATCTTTTCTGTCAGAATTTTCTTCAATAGTTTTGATTTCTACAGGCTCTTTTTTAGCACCAAAAGTAGTCCATAAAACAACACCAACCAAAAATAAAGCAAATATGGCTACACCTAAAACCATTATTTTATTTTTTCCTACTTTTTCATCTTTAATATCACTATCATCTTGCAATAATTCATTATTTTGATTATTTTCGCTCATCTTTAACCTTTCTAATTACATTTTTGCTTTTAGTGGTAAAAGTTTTTTCTAATGGATTTTTAGCATATCCATTATTCTTAACGCCTACAAGTTTATCTCCACTTCTTAAAAATATATTTTGAGCTGTTTGATGAATAACTAATACTTCGTAATTGCCGTACTTTTCTATATGAGTATTTGCCATAGTCTCGCCATTTGTTTCATCAAATAAAAAAACTGAAGGCATAGTTTTTGTATTATCAAAACCAATATATGTAAATACACCATCATCATAAGCGAAATTTGGTGCAATATTTTCAGAATTTTTATTAATATGCATTACAAAATCATAATTACGTGGTACATTTACTCTGTTTAGCTCATTTTCAATTTTATTTTTCTCTGCAACTTTTTTTGATTTTTCATCGGCTTTAAGCTGAGCTAATTCTATTTTTTTTCTCTCTTCTTCTCTTTTTAACATCTCTTCTTGTGGATATCTAAAAGACACTTGATAATTAAAACTCTCATTATTGTCGACTAACACCAAATCAAAAGAATAAATTCTCTTATTAGTTGTTATAATTAAATTTGTTTTCCATTTTTCTATTTCAGAAGTTGGGTGAATAAAACTATCTAATTTGATTTTTTTACCATTTTCATCAGTAAGAGTTTGTTCATTTTGTTTTACAGCATAGCTTTTAGGCTTTAAAAATACAAAATTTTCCTTTGCTAATATTTCCCACCCATCACTAAATCCTGTAACTATATTTATAGAACGCTCATCATTTGCAAATTCCAGCATTGTTACATAACCAACAGCCAATTTGATTAGTGTTACGTTTTCGCCATTATAATTTATATGATTAATTCGATTATCATATTTAGAGTTTTTTGGCAACGCTAATCCAAATGCTATATTGATACAAAAAGCTAATATAATAAATTTTTTCATCTTTCAATCTCGCTATCTATTCTATAGGTATTGACTTTAAAGCCAAGCGGATTTAATATCCTTTCCTTTTCAGTATTTAAATTTTTAACATACTCGTAAGCCATTGTAGCTACCTTAGTTTTTGTTTTAGAAGTACTACTTTGTAAATTCTTTTCAATTTCGTTAAATCTTATAGTGGCTATACTTTCACCAGCAGATTTTGTTAAAACAACAGAAATTATTTGAATTTCAATCTCTGTTGAATTTTTATACTTTTCTAATCTACTATTTGCACCTTGATATAAAGATTGATAATCAGCAATTATACGATTTGTAGAGAATACTTGAACATTATAATAATCTTGTTCTAATATGTTCCAATAGTATTGTTCTCTAAGTTTAACATAGTTAGCCGTAAAGTATTTATCTAGTGCTTCATTGTCTTTGATTATTGTTGCTTCGTCATCAAGTTTAGATATTATGTCAACCATACCGCTTATATTATCTACTCTTACTACATATGGAACAGATTGCTTTAGTGGTGTCAATAAAGCAACAGCCATTACTGCAACTAAAGCTATTAATCCAAAGATAAAACTTATTAACCAAGCTCTTTTATTGGAAGCTTCAATCAAATATCTAATATTTGAGTTATAACTTAAAGCTTCTTTATCATCATTACTAAATGATGATAGATCTGCCTTGTTTGCGTTATTACTTTTGTTACTAAATTTTGTAAAACTAAATTTACTTTTCACTGATTTCTCCATTATTTATTAATTTATATTCTGTATTATTATTGTCTATTAATACTTCTTTTGTTATCTCTCTAGCTTCATTTAGCTTAGCATTTGATCCATTTATACTAATCCAATTGTTGCCATCCAAATAATCATCATACTCATATAGAGCTGTATTATTTGACATAGCACAACCGCCAACCATTAAAGAAAAGACAATAACACCAAAAATTAATTTTTTCATTTTTTTATCCTTACTTAAATTTATTGATGGCATTACCAATCATATTAGCACTATTTTTGCCTATGTTCATAGCCCCTTTGTTTAAAATTTGACTACCAACTTTCGCACCTTTGCCTAAAATTTGACCACCGACTTTTGTGCCATATTTAGTGCCTGAGCCAGCTATGTTGCCAACAGCACTTGAAGCAGCTCCACCTACTGTTCCAGCACCACTACTCATATCAAGAGATACTCCGACCAAATTTTGAGCTAATTGCAATGCCATTGAAAAAACTTTCAAACCAAGCAAAGATGAGATTAAAAGAATTAATAATACCGATACTTCCAACTTAGGTTGTTTTATCAAAGTTTCAAAATGAGTATCAAAAATTTTAATCATAAAAGTTTCTATTACTAAAAAGCCTAATAGTACACTTAATAAATTAGCAATAAATAACTTTAACCACATAGCAAAAATATCTTTAGTTTGCTCATAAAGCAATGCTATAATTGCAAAAGGCAACACAAGAACAAGTAAATGCGATGTTAATGTAGTTAAGCATAAAAATACTATAGTCGTTAAAGCTACAATTAAAAATACTGCATAAGTAACCAAAGCATATATGGGAATTAAAAACATATTGGCATTAAAGCCTAATTTATCATACATACTTTTCCAAAATGTAGTTGCTAAAAAATTTAAATTTTTATCCAGCATAGCTGGAAATGTACTACCTGCATTCATACTAAATAGATTATATGCTTCTTGCGCTATAGGTAAAGCGTATTGCATCCACGCAACTCCACCAAATACTACTGATAGAATAATTGTTTTTTTAAACATATTCCATAAAATCTCATTAAATGGACTTGTGTTCCTATTTAACATTACTTGAGTAGCTGTCCATAATATAGATATAGTTATGCCTATCATAATAGCTGTTCTAAGTGCAGATAAAATTTGAACTATTACGGCTTGTTCTGCATTTAGAGTGGATATAAAATTTACCATATTAGAATACAAATCTTGAAAGGGTGTCATTTTTTAATTTATCCTAAAATCTAGTTTTAATTTTTCGTTGAATTGCTCCTTTAGCATAGCTTGTTCGTATTTTTTTTGTTCAACTCTTTCTTGTTCTTTAATCATAGCTAGAGCTTGTTCAGTATATTCTTTCTTTTTTTCTATTCTTGCTTTAGTGATCTCTATCGCATTTGCTATATCTGCACTTTCCTTTATGTCTTGAGATTTTTTTAATTTAAAGGCTAATTCGTTTAGCTTTTCAATATCTTTAGCAGTTTCATGTGTTTGTCTATTAAGTATTCTTAGTGTCTCAAAACTTCCAGCGTAAGCCCTATAGCATTGCATTTTTAATTCATAGGATATTAGAGGATTAATATCATTACATATTTCACTACCAAATACTTTTTTTGCCATACCTATGGCTTCATTTGAAAAATCTAAATTTCCAAGCGAATTAACAGTATCTACTACATCCATAATATCTGAGCTTAGTTCATTATATGTATCATATACATCTTCTATTGTTTGAATAGAATCTTTTATGCCTGTTTTGGCATAATATTCTTTAGCTCTATCAATTGTTTCTTGCTTCCAAGTATTGAGCTGTTCTGCGTATCTGATAGCTGTTTGTGCGTATTCAGTAATCATATTTGTTAATTGAAGCTGAGCTAAAGTATTTGCAACGCCGTCCACGACAGGAATACCAGCATTAACATTACTGCTAGATATTAATAATGCCGTAGTTAAACTAATGGCTATTTTTCTCATTTATTTATCTCCTTCATAAAGTTTATAAATTTCTTGAAGTTGTTCTAAATATGGCAATTTTTTATCTAAAATATGTTCTAAAGGCTCTGTGTATGCTTTTCCTGTCGATAAAATTTTTAGATATTTTTTATCAAGAAAGCTAAGATCCATAGTTGAAATAGTTTTGAATCTTTGATCTTTTATTGTTAAAAATTTGTAATCAGTTTTCATAGTTGTTTTTACAAACTCATAAACTTCTTTACTAAGGTTAAGTGCTTTGCAATAATCCTCTTCTTGTGCTTTGTCATTTGCCAATAAGACAAGAGTCGCAGATTGCTCTAAAATAGCTCGTGCTATTGGAGATTTTGCGAAATCTTCAACACTCTGCGTTCCTAGGACTAAAAAACCATTTAGCTTACGAATCGTTTTTTCTTTATCAAATACAAAATCGGCTACTGTTTCATTACGAATCCAATCCCAAGCTTCATCAATAAAACAAGCATAACGCCTACCATCGCAAACACTAAATATACGCCATAAAATATAAAAACTAACAACGCCATTAACTTCAGCATTAGCAAGTAAATCGGTTCCATCAATTCCATAAATGTTAATTTCGTCATTGTCAAATTTAAAATTATCAATTGCATTGTCAAACACCCATCCAAACTTATTGCCTGACTTCCATAAATTTAAGCGTGATTTCATTGAATTTGTCTCATCGCTACCTTCGGTCAAATGCTCCAAAACTAGACTAATACCATATTGCCTATCTTCAATTGGAAATCTCATAACACTCTCAACTGCTCTATTCAGATTCTCTTCTTCTAGAGTTGTGAGAATTTCGCCATTGCGTGTTACAAGCATTTTCATTAGAGTTTTTAGTTTATTTAAATTTTCATTTGTTGATTCAACCATAAATGGATTAAAACCACTATTTTCGCCATCTTTAACGATAATATATTTGCCACCAAGTGCCATTATATTACCAATGGCACCTTTATCTTTATCAAGATAAAACATAGTAAGTTTTTTTGCATTATCAGGCAAATCCGATGGAAAAGAAGTTTTATCAGCAAATTTTGTCATCTGTGCTAAAATAAAGTTCATCAACATTGTTTTACCACCACCTGATTTACCAATAACAAGGGAATTGGCTAGTACCATATCGCCAAATTGGTCTTTTTGAAAATCAGTTTCGTGGAAATTGAAAAAATATGGAGTCCCGTTCGGTGTTCTAAACATAGTAATTGCGTCGCCCCAAGCATTTTTACACATTTTACCTCTGCCAAAGCTATGAAGTGATACTAAACTAGCTAAATTTAAAGTAGAAATTTTATGAAGTCTTGGTCTATATGCAAAGTTCGCAGGAAATTGCCCGAAATAGGTAGCTGCTAGAGCGATATTAGCTTGAGAAGTAACAAATCCACGATTATTGATTACTGAAGCTACAATACTTGTTGCTTTTTCTATCTCTTCTTTGCTATTTGCATATATCACAATGCTAAAATGATACTCTCCAAAACCGATTTCATTGTTAGTGAGCTCATCTAAAGCATTATCAAGTTCTAAAACTTGACTAACACCATCATCTTGCGCTGAAATTAGTCTTTTTCTTTGAGACTTTAGAGCTTCTTTTGCTTCCTTTATATTTGTTGGAACATAGCTTTGTGTTATCACATAGTCTATATCTAAAAATAAAAGCTCATCTAGTATTCCAACATATGTCTCGCTTGGATAGTCCTGGAATTCGATTGCTTTAAAGTATTTTTTAGAACCATCATTTAGATTTATAAGCCCAACATTTTGTGAGAACTGAATATTATTTAAATTTCCTTTGAGATAAGCACTAATAGGTGATTTAAGTTTTATTATAGGATAATGAATGCCATTAAATAAAGTATTAAAAAATTCTAATTGAGAATTGTAAGTAACATTTTCAAATTCATAATCTCCAAGCCTTATAGGATTAAATACACTTAGAGCAGTCTCAACATTTACACAAATTTTCTCCATTTGCGATATCTCTTTAACAATTTGTTTATCACGAGCATTTAATGCATCACGAGAGATAAAATTTCTAAATGTTGATTTTGTTGTTCTATCAAAAGGCGAATATATAATACTTATATAAAGTCTATTTTCTTTAAGTGCGTGTTCATTAAGACCTTTGAAATACTCATCATTTAAGCATTTTGCAAATTCATTATTAAAATTTCCATCTAAACTCTGTTTTGTGCTTGTTCTAATACTATGAAAATAAAAACTGATTTTATCTCCTAAAAACTGCTTAAAAAATGAGTGTAATATATTTTTTGCATAATCATTGTCTTCGTCGCTTTCAACTTGAAAATCAATACCTTCAAGTGCATAAGTAGCTATAAAATCAAAATTTTTTGTTAAAACAATATTTTTTATACTAACTTCGTAGGGTATAAATTTTTCAAATGATGGTATAACTGATAAATTTGTAGGCTTATTTAACATTTTTTTACTCGCTAATATTTCTATATTTGGAATGTCAAATTTATGAAGCTTTTGCTTAGGATATAGGCTGGGTGCAAATGATTTTACCCCATAAAATAAGCTATTTCTTGGATTAGAAGCCAAAAAGATTTTAAACCACCAAAGTCTAAAAATCAAATCATCTTTTTTAGCCATAAGCTTCATACCATATAATACAGGCACTCCTAAGAGTGCCATAAAAATCTCTGTATAAACACCAATCAAAGCAAAAATCGAACACACAAGCATAAATGGCATTAAAGGAATGCCGAAAATCATTGCTGGGCGTGTCATAGCTTTATAAACAGGTTCTTTATTTATCATCAGATGTTGCCAAGCATTAAACCAGCTATAGTTGAAGCAGATGCAATTAAAACAGCACCAATAATGATCGGCGTGCATTCTCTAATTGTTTGACCACCAAATGTGATTTTATAGCCAACTACCAAGATAGCAATAGTAACAGTAACTGCTGACAAAGCAGTTAACCACCCTGAAACTGTATTAAGTAAATTTTCAGCGCTCGAAAGTCCGCCAGCCAATGCCAAACTCGGCAAAGCAAGTAGAGCAAATAAAGTGAAAGTAAAATTACTAAAAGATTTTTGTTTGTTTAAATTGTGAGTAAAAGAAGTTAATTTATTTAAAGCATAATATAAATTGTTTACATCCTCTTCATTGGTTAATTTAGTTAATGCTGGTAATTCTTCTGA
>JAFVMP010000220.1 GCA_017506845.1 Campylobacter sp. | reverse complement strand
GGAGCGCTTGCTTCATCAACATAGTTTTTAATTACAGCTATTTTTAATTTTCTATTTGGATTTAAATTTGGAGCCACTGGAGTAAAATCTACATTTGCACTAGTGCTATCTAGTTTATCATGTCCAGCAATAACATCATATAATATTGCAGCATCTTCTACATTTTGCGTAATTGGCCCAATCTGATCTAAACTACTAGAGTATGCACCTAGTCCATATCTACTAACTCTTCCATATGTAGGCTTAAATCCTACGCAACCACAAAATGCAGCTGGCTGCCTAATACTTCCACCAGTATCGCTTCCAAGTGCTGCAATAGCAATACCAGCAGCCACAGCAGCAGCACTTCCGCCACTACTTCCGCCTGGAACTCTAGAGTGATCAAGCGGATTTAGCGTTCTACCATAATATGAACTCTCAGTAGTGCTTCCCATAGCAAACTCATCCATATTTGTTCTACCAAATGGAGCTAAACCAGCTAAGATTAGCTTCTCAATTACAGTTGCGTTATATGGTGCTTTATAGCCTTGTAAAATTTTTGAACAGCTTGTAATTGCCCAATTTTTTACTTGAATATTATCTTTTATAGCAATTGGCACACCAGCAAAACTCTCATCAATTGGACTATTTGTCAATTGCTCAACATATGCACCTATCTCTTTAGTTTTTTCTATTTTATTAATCAGCTCTTTACGAAGTAGCTCTAGATCGCTAGAACTTAACTTCATAGCCTCTTTTAGACTTATCACTCTTTCTCCTTATATATATTAACCAAAACTATTCCTACAGCAGTAACGGCTAGTAAAACCGCAATTGTAACAACTATAGTCATAACCCCAACTGGTTCAGTTAGCACTCATCACCTCAGCACATCTAGGACATAGACACTCATCACTTTGAGCGCTAAATTTCCAGCATCTAGGGCATTTAAATTTAGCCGAACGAGCCACAACGAATCTATTATCACCCACTACAAACTCAGCTAAAATATCACTATCAACTCTAAATACTCCAAAATTACTTACCATATACCAATCAGCTACTTCATCTTTATCAAGAGCCAATATAGAATCACTGCTAGTTTGAATTTCTAATTCTAAAGTAGCTTTAATTAGCTTATCTTTTTTTAGATTGTCAATAATTTCATTAAATTTCTCTTTACTCTCTCTAAGCAATGTATCATCAATTACACTATCAAATTTAATTGGTTCATAAACTAGATCAAAAACATCGCTTTTGCCATCTTTGATTATGCTAGGTGCATACTCCATAACCTCATCTACTGTATATGTAAGAGTTGGAGCAATAAGTGGTAAAAGCGCCTTAGTTATTAAAGCCATAGCAGTTTGAGAACTTGCTCTTTTAGTGCTATTTGCGGCATCGCAGTATAATCTATCCTTGCATATATCTAGATAAATGCCACTTAAATCACCACTTAAGAAATTTAATAAAATATTAAATCCTTTTGAATACTCATAATTTTTAAAGCAGCTACTAACTTCATTAAAGCACGCACTTGCCTTGCCTAAAATCCATCTATCTAGCAAGCCAAATTCATAATTAAATTCTTTTAAATCGCTAATATTGGCTAGTAAAAATCTTATAGTATTTCTAATCTTTCTATACTGCTCAGCTACTTGTTTTAAGATATCATTGCCTATTTTTAGATCACTTGAATAATCACTTAAACTAACCCATAGACGCAAGATCTCAACACCAAATTCCTTAGCAACTGCATCTGGAGCGATTACATTGCCTTTGGATTTACTCATCTTTTCACCATTTTTATCTACAGTAAATCCATGAGTTAATACGCTTTTATATGGTGCTTTTTCATTTACAGCACAGCTTAATAGTAGCGAACTTTGAAACCACCCACGATGCTGGTCGCTTCCTTCAAGATACATACTAGCACTATATTGGCCAGCGTCATAATCACCGCTATTTAACACAGCATTCCAAGTTGAGCCACTATCAAACCAAACATCTAAAATATCGCTAACTTTTTCTAATTCATCAGCCTTAAATTTGCACCCATTAGGCAATAGCTCATCAATACTCATACTCCACCAAGCATCAGCACCTTTTTCATCAAAAATCTTAGCTATATGATCTAAAATTTCACTATCAAAAATAACTTCTTTGGTAGATTTAATCCTAAAAAATGCAATTGGCACACCCCAATCACGCTGACGACTAATACACCAATCTGGACGATTTTCTATCATTGATGATATTCTTTTAATCCCAGCTTCTGGATAAAATTTCACACTATTTAATGCCTCAAGAGCGGTCTGACGCAGAGTTTTACCGCTTAATTTTGGCTCATCCATAGCAATAAACCACTGCTTTGTTGCTCTATAAATTACAGGCTTATGCGTTCTCCAGCAAAATGGATAGCTGTGAGTAAATTTACTTACTTTAACTACTGCATCGCCTAAAAGCTCTATAATTTTCTCATTAGCTTTAAATATATGCATACCTATAAACTCATCTACAACATCTGCTGGCAATAAGCCATTATGTTTTAGCGTCTCATCATATAGCCCAGCCTCATCAACTGGCATTATAACCTCTATACCATATCTAAGACTAGCAAAATAATCATCTTCTCCATGACCAGGTGCAGTATGGACTAACCCAGTACCGCCATCCATTAAGACATGCTCGCCAAGAATAAATTTAGACTCTCTGCCATTAAGTGGATTTATAGCGTGTAAATTTTCTAATTTTTGCGAATTAAACTCACTGATAATCTCTCCACTTGTAATGCCTTGAGCCACTAAAACCTCAAGTAACGGCTTAGCAAAAATTAACTTCTCTTTTGTAATGCAGTAAATTTCATTTGGATTTAAACTAATTGCTTGATTAGCTACTAATGTCCATGGAGTAGTAGTCCATATTACTGCTTTAGCATCTTCAACTCCTATTGCTTTAGATGCTGATTTTGATAATTCAAAAGCTACATATAGACTATAATCTTCTTTATCAGCATACTCTACTTCAGCCTCAGCAAGCGCGCTCTTAGCCGCCCAGCTCCAAAATACAGGCTTACTTCTTTCTATTAAAAGACCATTTTTAGCCACTTCGCATAGGGTTCTATATATATTTGCTTCAAATTTAAATTTCATCGTCATATATGGATCTTCCCAATCCCCTATGACGCCAAGAGATTTAAACTCAGCTTTTTGAATCTCTATAAATTCACTAGCCCAGTCTCTACACTCACTTCTAATAGCTGCGGTACTCATACTCTTTTTTTTATCACCAAGTTTCATCTCTACTTGCTGTTCAATTGGCAATCCATGACAATCCCATCCTGGCGTAAATCTAACACTCTCTCCAAAAAAGTAGTGAGTTTTAACTATTATATCTTTTAAAATTTTATTTAATGCGTGACCTATGTGAAGGTGACCATTTGCATATGGTGGGCCATCATGAATATTAAAACTCGCAGATGCATTTTGACGAGCTTTTTTCATCTTATCATAGACTCTATTTTTATCCCATTTTGCGTATCTTGCTGGTTCATTTTGTGGCAAATTGCCTCTCATTGCAAAATCAGTAACCGGCAACAAAAGAGTATCTTTATAATCCATATAACACCTTTAATAGTAAAAAATTTTTTGATTTTAGCAAAAAGTATATAAAACTTAAGTAAAAATTGCCAAATTTAATCTATATAAATTTTTATAATTCAAATTTAATCTATCAAATGCTATTTTTAAGCAAACTTTTTGATTATTATGATATAATCACCGCTCAATTTTATATACCGCTCAGGAGGTCAAATATGGCTTTAGATACGGCTAAAAAAGCTCAAATAGTTGCAAAATTTGCTAGAAAAAGTGGAGACACAGGCTCTTCAGAAGTTCAAATTGCACTGCTAAGCACAAGAATAGCAGAACTAACAGAACACCTAAAAGTAAATAAAAAAGACTTTAGCTCAAGATTAGGTCTATTAAAACTAGTTGGTCGTCGCAAAAGACTACTAAAATACCTAAAAGCTACTAAATATGAAACTTATACTAAATTAATAGCTGAACTAGGTCTAAGAGATAAATAATTCATAAGCCCTTTTTTTAGGGCTTTTTACTTCTATATACTATAAAATCAATATCTATTAAGCAAAAAAATTGTAGAATACTAGCTTAAATTTAAATTTAGGAATTTTTATGCTAGGAATGGGAATCGGTGAAATATTAATAGTCGCCATTGTTGCTGTAATAGTCTTAGGTCCTGATAAACTACCAAGTGCGATGGTTAATATAGCAAAGTTTTTTAAGATATTTAAACAAACTATAAATGGAGCTAAAAGCACATTTGAACAAGAGATAAAAATAGCTGAATTAAAAGAGGATGCTAAAAAGTATAAAGATAGCTTAACTAGCGGCATAGATGGAGTAAGAAAAAAGCTAACATTTGAAGAGCTTGATGAGTTAAAAAGCAATGTAACTAATATAGCAGGTTCAACACACAAATCACTAGCTGATATCCAAAATGAGATATCAAATTTAAATCCTATAAATAAATTAAATGCTGGTTTTGACTTTAATGATGAAGAAGATCAATCACAACAACCTAAAAATACAATAACTGATAATCCAGCCAATATAAGCAATCCTCCAAAACCAAATTTAAGCTCATTAAATAGCATAAATAGCAACCTAAATTCTAACCAAAAAGAGCTAAAAAATGAAATTCAAAACACAAAAGAGGCATAATGTTTGAAGATTTAAGACCGCATTTAATCGAGCTTAGAAAGCGTTTGTTAATTAGTGCATTATCAGTTATAGTATGTTTTATCATATGTTTTAATTTTTGGGCGCCTTTGCTTGATTTTATGACTGCGCCACTTAAGGCTGTATTGCCAGATAGTAGCAACATCATATTTACCCAAGTAGCTGAACCATTTTTTACAGCGATGAAAGTAGCATTTTTTGCTGGGCTTTTGCTTGCATTGCCTATAATCTTTTGGCAATTTTGGCTATTTGTCGCTCCAGGATTATATGAAAATGAGAAAAAATATGTAATACCGTTTGTATTAAGTGCTACAGTTATGTTTGCCGTAGGAGCTGCATTTTGCTACTATTTTGTAGTTCCAGTTGGTTTTGCATTTCTTATAAATTTTGGTGGAACATTATTTCAAGCACTTCCTAGCATTGGAGATTATGTAGGATTTTTTACCAAAATTGTAGTTGCGTTTGGGATTAGCTTTGAGCTACCAGTTGTTACATTTTTTTTAGCTAAGATTGGTATGATTACTGATGAGAGTTTAAAGAGATTTTTTAGATATGCTGTAGTTGGAATTTTTATTTTTGCAGCGATTATGACT